>CALATC010000209.1 GCA_937891475.1 uncultured Granulicatella sp.
TACTCGTAATTGTTGTTGGTTTTCTAGTTTTAGGAATTGGGAATATGGTTTGGACTTCAATGTCAGATGCTCCTTACACCATAGAAACTTCAGCAGAAGGTAATCAATATTTAAAAGGGACAGTTTTTGAAGTTGGAAAAGAAGGCGAAGGAAAAATTAGTAATAGTGTTTCGACATCAGCCATTGTGGATGGAAAAGTGAAAAAACTATTCCAAACATTAGGAACTTGGAATGGGCAAGCGAGAGAACAAGCGATATTAAGTCGTATTCCTCTTTTAGAACGTTCATTACTTGTCAGTCATAGACATGTATTACAATTAGACAATTCTTTACTATTTTATGATATTCATTGGGCTTCATATTTTAGTAATACTGGAGACTTTACATTTAATTATGCGATGTACTCGAATGAAAATAAACGAATCATTGAAAAACAAATTCCAATTCATTTAGATTCATCATTTGGCTGGGGAGAAGAACCAATCTTCCAACGTAAGGGAAAAGAATTAGGAGTCATTATTCCTTTTGTAGAAAGAAAATCGAGTGAAAGAAAATTCGTGAAGTTTATTGTATCTTTTGAAGAAGGTACTGTGAAAGATGTGGGAGAATTAACACTTGAAAAAGAAGGTTTATGGATTAATGCAGGATTCGGAAATCGTTCTTATAATCCAGAAACAATTGTGTTTAATGTACTTCCTTTAAAAGATGGACCAAAATCTTCTGAAAAACCAGAGGAAGATGAGTATTATCAATATGATTTATTTACAAATACATTCCGTAAATTGGATACTACTTCACTAAAAAATTCAGCAAGCTTCTACATTTCAGGTTCTCAAATTTATGCAGTAGAAACAACTCATCCAAGAGTAAGTGGCAGAAAATCAGGAAGAGAGCATGCAACTGAACGTCCGGAATATATTGCGGCTAAAGACCGTCAAGCAGAATTAGAAACAGTGTATCGTGCTACAGCAGACTTATCTTTAGAAAAAATTGGCACACTTCAACGTGATCCATATTCAACAGAAGAACTTTTAAACAAAGATACATTTGTCTATGTTGGACTCGATCAAGGTCAAAATGCACTTCGAGTATTTGATTTGAATAAGAAAGAAGAAGTTTTCTCAGCAAAAATTACACCAAAAGCTGATGCGAAGTTATATTTTCAAAGAAAACGTGAATATGTGATTTACTAATGGATTGTAAATATAGTACAATCAAAGTAATAAATAGGGCAGTAGTTCAAAAAGGAAGACGCCTTTCTAGTAATAGAGAGGAGATGACGGTGCGACTCCGTTCGACTATTTATTGACGGCACTCCGTATGGAGTGCCTTTTTTGTTTTACGGTTTCAATTAACAAACAATGAATATGGGGAAGGAATATTTAAATTCTAGAACTTAAAGTTTGATAGTTAACTAATAGCATTTTTCAAAATTGAAACATTTTAAGAATCATGTTTTATAAAAAGCGTTACGGTTGAATATGGTTAATTTGTTATAAATTTATCGAACTTATTGATATTTAAAGTAAATATTGTATAATTAGCTTGCTTAAAGTTTTAAGGAGGAAATCTTAAGCAGTAATTATTCGTAATATCGTATTTAATCTTTCATGTAAAGGCTTTATTTGATTTATATTTATAATAAAAATGGAAAAGAGGATTTTTTATGACGGAATCAGAGAACAATATTGTGAATGAAGAAGTAGTAATGGAAGAAAAAGAAAAGGATACAGATACAACGTTTGAATCTACTGCTTCATTTGATGGGAGTCAATTGTTGCAAAAAGCACAAGCGATATTTAAGAAAAAGAAAAAAGAAGTAATTGGAGCTTTAGTAATTCTTGCAGTGGCTCTTGTAGCATATTTTGGATACAGTTATTATAATTCACTTCCAAAAAGTATCATAAATGAAGTTAAAGTAGATTTCACCGGATATGATGAATCTGGTAATTTAATATATAATAGTGATGAAATTGCATCTTTAGTAGAAGAAGCAGTTTATAAAAAAGCAGGACTTGATAAAGATCAAGCTAAGGCATTAACGAAAGATGATCCTGTAGCTTATTCTATGCTTGCACAAGATAGAAAATTATCATTAAAGTTAATGAAAGCTGAATCCATGCTTAAGACGATCCATTATGAATTTAATAAAACGAATAATCTAAAAAATGGAGAAGAAGTTACATTTACAATTACAACTAGTTCAAAAAATTCTCCAATTAAAGCAGAAAAGAAAACTTTTAAAGTTCAAAATTTAAAAGAATATGAAAAAGTTTCTGCAGAAAACTTGTTAAAAGAAGTGACGGTCACTTTCTCTGGATTTAATGGATATGGTACAGTTTCATTTGGGAATAGTATTAAAAATTATTTCCAATTAAATACAAGCAATAGTTATTCTAATTTAAAAAATGGGGATAAAATCACTTTAACCGTAAATGACAGTTATATTAAAACTTTAAAAGAAAGTGGAAAGATTATTGATAACAAAAATGTAGACATTACAGTTTCTGGATTAAAAGAATTAAAAGATATCAAGAATTTTGAAGATTTAATTAAGAAAAATGATGATTATGTTAAATCAGAACATAAAAATGATTCTTATGATACTTATACAATAGAATCTCAAGGAAGTTATATGAGAATCAATGTCAATAATTACGACAAGGGAAGTATTTCTTTAGTTACTATTTATAAAGTAACAAAAACTGATAGTAAGGATAATAAATCTGTGAAATATAAATACTATGGTTACTCAGCATATCTATTAAAAGATGGTAATTTAGATATAGACACAGCTTCTAAAATTTCAGATCATTGGGGAACTAAAGATTTAGAAGGATTAAGAGCTCAACTATCTTCGGATGGATATAAAGTATATGAAGGTAAAAAAGAGTAGCTTAGGTTGACGACTCGTTTAAGTTACGAAAATAAATTTGGTTAATAGAGTTGATGCAATATTTTTTAAAACAACTCTATTAACCTTAAGGATAGAAAAAGGAGGAAATTCAATATGGCAAAAGTAAACTATGAAGGCCCAGAACAATTTAGACCATTAGGTGCGTGGGAATATTTTGGATATTCCATTCTTTACAGTATTCCATTAATTGGATTTATTATGATGATTGTTTTTAGTTTTAACGATTCAAATATCAATCGTAGAAACTTTTCGCGTTCATTCTTTTGTGGATTTATTGTGTTTATCGCTGTAATCGCGTTATTCGGTGCTACAGGATTTTTTACACACTTGTCGAATCAATAATTTAGAAATTATCGTTAACAAAAAAGAGCATTCCATTTGGGGTGCTCTATTTTTCTTGTAAATGTGGACTTGGTAATAGTCGGTTTACAATCATCGCAATCACTGCTCCAATTAATGTATCTAATACCCGCTGAATTGCATATTCTACATTCACAGCTGCTTCAATCGTATAAAAAATTACTAAGAAAGTTGCTGATGAATTAATGACAGCAGTTTTATTGAATCGATTGCAAAATAAAATTAATAAAATAATTCCGAGAGGAACTAATAGTAAGTCTGTGTAATCTGGAAGAGTAAAATGTTGATATGCTTGAAGAAGGATAATGGCTAATACCCCGCCAGACATGTTTCCGAAGAAACGAGCAATTCCGAACTTCCAAGTTTGTTTATGGTCTGTTCTTAAACTAAATACTGCCGATAACACAGCTAACATTGGAGAACCACGATGGAGTACCTTAAAAAGTACAATACAAATAAAAGCTGATACAGCTGTTTTGAAAGTTCTTAGTCCAATGTGAAAAGGATTTTGTTGTTGATTAGGCACACTTTCACCTCGTTGTTTAAAATTCTTGAATATCATATCATAAATTGTATAAAGCGACAACGAGTAAGAATGTCGATTAAAGTCAGATTGAAAATGTAATTAA
>CALATC010000210.1 GCA_937891475.1 uncultured Granulicatella sp.
ACTATTTACAAGATTAAAGGAGGAATAAAATATGAACAAATATATTTTAGAAACAAATGAGCTAACAAAAGTTTTTGGAAAACAAAAAGCTGTAAATAATGTGTCATTAAAAATTGAGGAAAATTCAGTATATGGATTACTAGGACCTAATGGTGCAGGTAAATCTACGACATTAAAGATGATTACAGGTATGTTACACAAGACGTCAGGTGAAATTATGTTTGAAGGACATGAATGGAGTAGAAATGATTTATCAGATATTGGTGCTTTAATCGAGATGCCACCCTTATACGAAAATTTAAGTGCAAGAGAAAATCTTAAAGTTAGAACATTATTACTTGGATTGCCTGAAGCAAGAATTGATGAAGTTTTAGAAATTGTAGATTTAAAAAATACCGGAAAAAAGAAAAGCGGTCAATTTTCTTTGGGGATGAAACAAAGATTAGGTATTGCAATTGCTTTATTAAATAATCCTAAACTATTGATACTAGATGAACCGACAAACGGATTAGATCCATTAGGAATTCAAGAATTACGTGATTTGATACGTAGTTTTCCTGAAAAAGGGATAACAGTGATTTTATCAAGCCATATTCTGGCAGAAGTAGAACATACTGCAGATCACATAGGAATTATTCATGATGGAGAATTAAAATATCAAAACATCATTGATCATAATGAAAATTTAGAAGAACTTTTTATGGATGTTGTAAAGAATGGAAAGAGAGTATAGATTAATGAAAAATTATATTTTTGCAGAAACTTTGAAACACAAACACAGTTTTTTGTTGAAGATATTATTTATTGCACCAATTATATCTTTACTTGTTGCGTTTGTATTAATGCCATTATATTTTAGTGTAAATGCATATAATTGGTGGTATGTGATGATTATGCCAGCAACTTTCGCTTTAATACCAGCAATGATGCATAGAAAAGAAGAGAGAAAATTAAACTACCGAGCAATTTTTCCACTCAATATTGATTTAAAAACGATATGGATTTCAAAAATATTAACAGCTTCAATTTATCTAAGTATAACTGCTATTTTGCATATGCTAGGAGTATTTGTTTTTCAATTTTTCATTGGAGAACAATTAACAGGAAACTATGCATTCACGACATTATTATTCGCAAGTGTATTATTGGTTATAACTAACATATGGCAAGTTCCATTTTGTTTTTTCCTGGCTAAAAAGTTTGGGTTTATAGCAAGCATTGTAGTAAACGCTGTATTAGGTCTTGTGTTAGGAATTTTGTTAGCTGACGGTTCTATGTGGATTTATTGCCCTTATTCTTGGGGGATTAGATTGATGGTACCCGTTATGCGTATTTTACCGAACGGTATCCCAACAGAAGTATCAGATCCAATGATTTTAAACACATCCTTACTTGTTCCTTGTATTTTATCAATATGTTTGTTTACATTATTGACTTTCATTACTGCAAAATGGTTTTCTAAGCAAGAGGTGAAGTAATGATGAAAATATTAAAATCAGAGTTTTATAAATTGAAGCATACATGGATTCCCTGGGCTCACTTTATCTTACCTGTTTTATATGCACTAATATTTTATGGAGCAGCAACATTTACAAGTCTAAAAAATTTTTCTGATATGGATATCATACTGAATTATTTTGTGCTTTTAGGTGCTATCTTACCAATAATATTTGGTGCTATCACATCTAAGGTTGTTGACATGGAAGCAAGTGCTGGACGATTTCAAGTGATTCTATCAACTACAAAATCCAGAAGCAAGGCTTATGGCGGAAAACTTATAATGCTCTTATTGAGTTTTCTATTTTCTATAAGTTTAGCAGTTTTTATATTTGCAATGCTATTTGGTAATCAAGCGACTATGGCTTGGTTAATTGAATTATTATTAGTTTTTATAGGATGTTTATCTACATATATGATTCATTTATGCGTATCACTTATGTTAGGTGGTGGTGCATCTATTGGATTGGGATTTGTGGAAACGTTGATTGCTTTACTTTCAATAACCAATTTAGGTGAAAATATCTGGTATTATTTACCTTGTACTTGGGCATCGAGATTATCTGCAACATATATTGTTGGAAGTGAATTGGCTGATAGCTCATATTTAATTAAAGAGTTTACCATGTGGGGCTATGTAGCAATACCTATTACAGTAGTCATTTTTACTGGCTCTTTATTATGGTTCAATAGGTGGGGTGGAAAGTCAATCAGTGAATAATAGCTCTAAATGTATTTGTAAATGGAATATGGTATAATAATAATAAAATATTTATAAATATGGAGGTGGTTTGGTATGGCAAGAATTCTTGCTATAGATGATGAATTAGATATGCTGACTCTAATCAAGAATATTTTAATAAAAGGAGATCATATTGTTGATATTTACCAAACCACGGTAGATATTGATGAAAATAGTTTGGGGAAATATGACTTAATATTACTTGATGTAATGATGCCAGAGGTTGATGGAATCAGCTATTGTAAAAATATACGTAGCAAAGTGGATTGTCCGATTATCTTTTTAACTGCAAAAGCAATGGAAACGGATATAGTAGATGGCTTATTAAGTGGAGGAGATGACTATATTACCAAACCATTTGGTGTTGGTGAATTGTTAGCAAGGGTAGAAGCTCATCTGAGAAGAGAACAAAGAGAAAAACATTCGAGTTTAAACCTAGGGAATATAAGATTTGATTTATCCTCCAATCAAGTATTTGTGAAGGAAGAAGAAATTCATCTGACAAAGTCTGAGTATCAAATTTCTAAACTTTTAGCAAAGAGAAAGGGACAAGTTTTTTCAAGAGAACAAATATATGAAATGATTTTTGGATTTGATGGGATTGGTGATTCTTCTGCCATATCAGAACATGTAAAAAATATTAGAGCAAAGTTCTTAAAATTTGGTGAAAATCCAATTTCTACAGTTTGGGGGATTGGTTATAAATGGAATTAATTAGAAAAGGACAGTCGCTCAAAATAGTATTTCTTAAATACTTAATGACTGTTGGAGTTGGTTTAGGATGTGCCATCGTACTAGCTTTATTAACTTTTACAGCGTTTTATAGTGTTGGTTTGATTGTTCCGGCTAACCATACAGAAAATTTATTACAAAAAGATAAATATAAAATTTTAAATAAAATTGACTTTGATGAAGCATTGATACCTAAAGGAGCTAGCTATATGTTTTTATCGCCAGATGGTGAAGTGATAAAAACTAATATGGATGAAGCTATTCAACTGAAAGCTAAGAATTTTCACAATCATGAGGGATTTTCAACTCCATCTTCTTCATTTATAGAATTTAAAAGGAATGATGGATATGTATTAATCCATTATTCACTAGAGCCACGCTACAATAATGATTGGATGGAAAAATATTTCCCTAGCATAGATTTACTATTAATATTTTTATTAATCATTTTCTTTTTAATGAGTGCATTTGTGGCTACTCTAATCTGGGCAAAACGAATAACAAGGCAATTATCTCCAATGCTAGATGCATCAGATAAAATCGCCAACCATGAATTAGACTTTGAAATAGGAAGTTCAAATATCAAAGAATTTAATGATGTCTTAAATAGCCTTGATATAATGAAAAAAGCCTTAAGTGATTCATTAAGAGAGAATTGGATTAAAGAAGAGAATAAGAGAAGTCAGATATCGGCATTAATGCATGACTTAAAAACTCCGGTTTCTATTGTCCAAGGTAATGCTGAATTGTTAAAGGTAACTGATCTAACTGATGAACAAAAAGATTATGTAGCGTACATTATAAAAAATTCAACACGTATATCAGATTATACAAAAGCTCTGATGGAGATGAATCAGTCAATTAAATTAAACTCGTTGAATTTACAAAAAGTAAAGGTGTCAGAAATAATCGAAAGAGTTAGTGAAATAGCGAGAGAGATTACACTAATACATGACCGTACTATATCTAAATCTGTTAATTGTGAAGATTCAGATGTAATGATAGATATACAATTATTTGAAAGAGTCATTCAAAATATATTTAGTAATGCTATTCAATATTCACCAGACAAATCCAACATTGAATTACTAATAATGACTACAGATAAGATACTTTCAATATCTGTGATAGACGAAGGCCCAGGATTTTCTAATGAGGATTTAAAACGAGGAACGGAGCAATTTTACCGTGGAGATAAGAGTAGACATTCAGCTACAAACTATGGTTTAGGTTTATATAATTCTTGGAAAATAATGTTATTACATAATGGACGCATCATATTAGAAAACAACTCGGATAAACATGGTGCAAGTGTAAAGTTAGAATTACCATTACTATAATAGAACAGGAATTGTTTTCAAATGGAATTTATTAAAAATATATCCTTTTTGCTTTTGGTGTAGAATAGAAAATTTACTCCGCTATCAAGCAAGAATCTTACATAGTAGAAAGCTAAATGAACTTTGATAACTGAACAAATTCTAAATGTTAACTTATAAATTTCTAGTAGGAACGGAAGAAAATCTGTGTTTAACTGCAACTAGTAAGTTGCAGTTTTTTATTTTGAATAATGATATAATAGGATAAGAAAATAATGAAAACGCTATATATTTGAAAGTTGATTAGGAAGTAGAAAGTATGAAAACAATTGATATGATTATTAAATCATCAACTGAATTTTATATCGATTTAGTTTATCAGCTTTCAGATACGGTGAGACACATTTTAACTTTATTATTAGGGAAAGCAACTAGATAGCGTATTATTAAGATATTTTTACATATTGGAAACTAAAGTGTAGACGAACTGGATGGGTTACTAGTGAAAACTGCAAGAAGTGTTGGAAAGTGAATCGGAGAGTGCTTGATGAATTTTATTAGTAAGATAGCCATAAATAAAGGCTGGTCAGATGATAAAAAATATTGTGTGACAGATCAAAATCAGCAAAAATATTTCTTGCGTGTTTCTGATAAGGAGAAGTTAGATTCTAAAAAATTTGAATTTGATATGATGGAGAAGGTGGCTTCTCTTGGAGTTCCGATGTGTAAACCGATTAGCATTGAACTCTGCGATGACGAAGTACATTCTTTACACGAATGGATAGACGGGAAAGATGCAAGAGAAACCATTTTAACTGTTTCGAAAGAACAACAATACACTTACGGAGTAGAAGCAGGAAGTATACTTCGAAAAATTCATTCACTTCCTGTTACAGAAGTTCGTGAAGATTGGGAACCCTTTTTTAATCGTAAAATTGATGACAAAATCAAAAAATACAAAGAATGCCCCGTTCAATACGAGAATGGTCAGATTTTTATTGATTTTTTAAATGCAAATAGAGAATTATTAAAAGATAGACCTCAGGTTTTCCAACATGGAGATTATCATATCGGGAATTTCATGATTGGTGAAGATCGTAAAATTTATGTCATTGACTTTGATCGATTTGATCTTGGAGATCCTTGGGAGGAATTCAATCGTATTGTATGGTCTGCTCAAGTCTCTCCCTTTTTTGCGTCTGGTATGATAGATGGATATTTTGATCATAAGGTTCCGGATTTATTTTGGAAGCTTCTCGCTATCTATATTCTAAATAACATAGTTGGTGCTCTGTCATGGGCTGTACCTTACGGAGTTGAAGAAATATCAGTAATGCAAAATCAAGCTAAGGAAATTTTAGAATGGTATGATGATATGAAGCAAATCATTCCTAGTTGGTATTCGAACAAGAAGAAGACTGAATAATGTAAACGTTGGAATATCAATTTTGGAAAATATGACACGATTATTTGCCCAAATTTAAACACATCTGACTATCTTTAATATGGGTGATTTTAATCAATACAAGTTAAACTGGTATAGTAAGGAGTTTAAACATGAAATTCCATGAATTTGGTGATAAGAATTTGCCTCCT
>CALATC010000211.1 GCA_937891475.1 uncultured Granulicatella sp.
CAGTTGGTAGTAGCGCATGACTGTTAATCATGATGTCGTAGGTTCGAGTCCTACTTGCGGAGTTCTTTTTTTTTACCCAAAATTCAGTAGCTTGCTGCTTTAGCTCAGTCGGTAGAGCGTCACCTTGGTAAGGTGGAGGTCGCCGGTTCAATCCCGGCAAGTAGCTTATATAAAATATAAAATTAAGTGAGACTAGTGTATACCAGTCTTTTTTGTTTTAGCTTCTTCTAACATGATACTACAAGCTTTTTTGAAACTTTGTAGTATGGTATAATCATCGTATGTTTAAAGAGGAGTTGTAGAAAGTTATGAAAAAAACATATTTTATTATTGGAGATGTTCATGGAGAAGACCAAATGCTCGATGAAATGTTAAAAAATTGGGATGAAAGTACTCAACAATTAGTTTTTCTAGGAGATTTAATTGATAGAGGACCAAATAATAAAAAAAGTGTTTTAACAGCTATGAAATATGTAAAAGAAAAAAATGCTTGGTATGTCATGGGAAATCATGAAGTAATGTTTTTAGCATGGATTGATAATCCAGAAGAACGTTTTGATCATTATATGAGAAATAATGGAAATACAACAATTAACCATTTATTAAATCGTCCAGTAGATACAGAAATTGATTCTTTAAAAGATTGCGAATTAGTTAAAGAACAATACCCAGAATTAATCGCATTTTTAAGAGAACGTCCTTTATATATTGATGAAGGAGATGTTTTATTTGTTCATGCTGGAGTTGATTTAAGATTAGATCATTGGTTAGATACGGTTCCAAAAGACTTTTATTGGATTCGTGAACCTTTCCATACTGGAAAAAATACAACAGGAAAAACGATTATTTTTGGTCATACTCCATTAAAAGGATTGAATGAAGATGGAGATTATATGAAACTATGGCAACATGACGGTAAAATTGGCATGGATGGCGGAGCTGTATTTGGTGGGGCTTTACATGGTGTTGTATGGCATAATGGAGAAATTCAAAAAATTTATAGTTTAGAGCATAAAGATTTCCATTAATGGAGGTAAAGAATGAAGAAAAAGGCAGTATTATTATGGTTTGTGTATTTTTCTAATTTAATGATTGTTCCACGATTTTTTCTAACTCAAGCTCAAGATGGTACGTTACATGTCGATCGAAAAGTATATATTTTAGTTCAATTAATAACAGCTATGTATGCAGTTTGGTCTTATCGAGAAGTGATTCAAAGAGGATTTGAAAATTTAGTAAAACGAAGATTTGTTCGCGATATTGCGATTGGATATGTTGTTCGAGTAGTCCTTACTTTACTTTTAGCTCTTGTTGTGCCATTACAGCAAACAGATAATCAAGCGAATATTGAATCGTTATTAAATTCAACATCAATTGTATTAATGGTCATTTTAACATGTGTGGTTGCACCGATTGTGGAGGAATTAGTATTTAGGGAAGCGATTATTGGAGCTTTTAAAGATAAAGTAAATTCTTGGATTTTAACGGCAATTTCAATTTTCTTCTTTGTTTTACTGCATTCGCTATCTAATAGTGGTGGAATTGACTGGAGTGCGGCGTTGATGTATATTCCTTTGACGATTCCTTTAGTAGGAATGTATCGTTATTATGAAGATAATGTTGCAGCATCTATGTTAATGCATTTTGTGAGCAATAGTGTTGCGATGATTTTTTTAGTGGGTAGAGGGTTCCTATCATGAAAATGATTCAAGAAAATCAACTAAAATTTTTAATTCGTTATGGGTTGTTAATAACTGCTCTTGTAGAATGGGCATTATATCATTCAGTCAATGCT
This sequence comes from uncultured Granulicatella sp., assembly GCA_937891475.1. Next base: position 1,796 of record CALATC010000211.1, read on the forward strand.
TATCATTTGCTATTATTTCTTCTTATTGTTATTGTAGCTCAATTAGATTACTATTCGATTCAATATCCTTGGGCAATTTTAGCACAAGGGATGGCAGTTTTAGCATTTTGTTATTTTACAGGAAATATTTTCATTAGCTTGATGCTTTTATTATGTTTCGAGATTAGTTTTAGATTTTCCTCTCTGCATGCTATTATTCTTCAAGGGATGATTACCCTAGTGGTTATTGTGTTGGGGATAAAGCAGCAACAATGGTGGTTGATTCCAGTAATGATTTTTGGCAATGTATTATTTTATTATGGTGCACATCTTGTTTTAAAGTTAAATGATCAAGAAAATTTATTAAAAGAACAAGAAAATCAATTGTTTGAGCAGAAAAAGGAACTGCAACAAGCGCAATATACAATGGGAACGATGAAGGAATTATATACTTTACAAGAGAGAAATCGTATTTCAAGAGAAATTCATGATTCAGTTGGACATAGTCTTTCAACGATTATTATTCAATTAGGAGCGATTAGTAAATTAAGTGAAGAAAATAATCCTCAAATTTCTCAAATGAGCTCACAATTAAGAGAATTTGCAGTTAAAGGGTTGCAAGAAGTACGTACTGTCGTTCATGATTTAAAACCAGAACAACTAACGAAACAACAACTAACTGTCGCCTTAGAAGAATTTATTTATGAAACAAAACAACATAGTGGAGTGGAATTTGTATTCCGACAAAATAAACCAACGTTTCAACTTACTAAAGAGCAAGAGTTGACGATTTTTAGAGGAGTGCAAGAGGCAACAACAAATGCGATTCGTCATGGAAAAGCGACTAAAATTACGCTATTAATGATGTATTCTGCAAATGAACTCATTGTAACCATTATGGATAATGGAGTAGGTTCTTCAGCTATTTCACTAGAAGGTGGATTAAAAGCTTTAGAAGAGCGACTGCATGAACAACAGGCGCAATTAGAAATCAAAAATTCTGAACAAGGATTTACAGTACAAATGAAATTGAAAGGAGAATCCAATGTCTGAAAAAATTAAAGTAATGTTAGTGGATGATGAGCAATTAATTCGTTCAGGTTTGAAAATTATGTTAGAAACTTATCCAGATATTGAAGTGATTCATCAAGCTGGAAATGGAAGAGAAGCGTTCGAATGTTGTCAAATCGAGGTTCCAGATGTTGTATTAATGGATATTCGTATGCCAGATAGTACGGGAATTGAAGGAACTAAACTCATCAAAGAAGTTTATCCAGAAGTGAAAATTGTAATGGTAACAACCTTTCAAGATACAGAGTATATTGTCGAAGCGATGCAATATGGAGCTTCAGGTTATTTATTAAAAGATAGTAGTTATGAAGCTATCTATGATGGGATTAAAGTAGCTTTATCTGGAAAAGTTGTTATGGATGCAACAGTTTCAGAAAAATTAGTGATGCAACCAAAATCACCGGCTGCTTCTACAGAAAATAAAACAGATATTTCTTCATTAGGATTAACTGAAAGAGAAATTGAACTCATTCGATTGGTGTCTCAAGGATTAAATAATAAAGAAATTTCAGAAGCATTATTTTTATCTGAAGGAACGGTGAAAAATA
>CALATC010000212.1 GCA_937891475.1 uncultured Granulicatella sp.
TGCATATAAAAAATCCTGTCGGTGATTTCTCACCAACAGGATTTGTCGAACAACCAAAAAAGCATCTCATTTTATGAATGAGATGCTTTTTTTAATGATTGAATAATCGGTTGATGTTTATAAGAATAATATAACTGAATCGTCATTGGAACCCAAATTAGTGGTTCGCAGAAGATAACACCCATATATCCTGTTGATGGAATAATCAATAGCACAAATAATATTTTTCCAAATAATTCAATGAAACTTGAAATTAATGGCGTAATTTTTTGTCCTAATCCTTGCAAACTATTTCGAAGGACTAGTAAAACGGCTAATACCGGATAAAATGATGAACTAATACGATTATAAAGAGATGCATTCGAGATTAGTTCAGGATCAGTTGAACCAGAAATTAATTCATTTAATGCAGGACTTGCAAAAAATAATGTAATGGCGATAAAAATTGTCCATATAATTGCAACCATACTTCCTAAATAAATTCCACGTTGAATTCTTTGAGGACGATTAGCTCCTAGATTTTGAGAAGTAAAGGTCGTTAAGGATGAAGCAATGGCTGATACAGGTAGCATCGAAAATGACATAATTCTTCTAGCAGATGTTTGTGCACTAATAATAGTTGCTCCAAGTGCATTAATCGAAGTTTGTAACGTTACTGTTCCGATAGAAACAATTGAAGTCATTAGTCCCATTGCCAGACCTTGTCCTAGTAAATCAAGATATAATTCTTTATCCCATATAAAGTGTTCTTTTTGAGGAAGTAAAAAACTTGCTCTTCTTCGAGTATAAAAGAAACAAAGGATAGCAGATATTCCTTGAGAAATAATCGTTGCTAAACCGGCAGATTGTACTCCTAAATGTAATTGAGTAATAAATAAAATATCTAAAATAATATTAATGATTGCAGAAAAAATTAAGAAATATAATGCAGCTTGACTATCTCCAACGGCACGAAGTAAACCGGCACAGAGATTATAAGCGAATGTAACACCAACGCATAAAACAATCATATGAATATATTGGTACGATAAATCAATGATTTCAGTTGGAGTTCCTAAAAACTCTAGCAGTGGATACATTCCAAAATGACCTAGAGTAGAAACGATTAAGCTAAGCCCAAAACCTATGACTAATGTTGAAGCTACAGCGTGTTTTAATTGGGTCATATCTTGTGCACCAAAACAGCGCGCAATAACTACTCCCATCCCATTTCCAACACCAAGGGCAAAACCAATTACAAGTTCAAAAATTGCAGCAGTTGCTCCAACTCCTGCAAGTGCATTTGGCCCCAAATAGCGACCAACGATCATAATATCTGCTGTATTATATAATTGTTGAAATATATTTGAAATTAAAATCGGAATTGCAAAGGCAATGATGGAACGTAATATGGGTCCATCTAATAAATTAACGGATGTTTTTTTTAACATAATCATATCATACAAGTAGAAATTTATTGTTCTACTTTGCTAGAATCTTCCTCCTTATTCGCAATGAAATTTTCGATCGTTTGTTTTAATTGATTGTTTAATGCTACGAGTTCTTTTGCTTTTTCAAAATCAAAACCTTCCACGTCAGCAAAACAAGATTTTAAATGTTGTTCCAATTCTTCATGAAGTCTCTTTCCGTTAGCACTAAGGCGAATGGTTAATTGACGTTTATTGGCTGCAGGACGTTTGCGGATAATGAGTTTTTTATCTTCTAATCGTTTTAGTAGAGGAGTCAGTGTGTTACTTTCCAGTCCTACTCTTTGTCCAATTTCATTTAGGGAAAGTTTTTCCTCTTCCCACAAAGTTTCTAAAACAATAAATTGTGTATAAGTTATATGATAAGGTGCTAATGCGTGTTGATAATATTTATTTACGAGTTTTTGAGTAGAATAAATAGAATAGCATAGTCTTTTAGATAATGGATAATCAGTTTTCATAAAAAACCTCCTGTCTTTTTTGAATTGGTACTATTTTATCAAAAAAACATTATGTTTGACAATGGTTATAGTAATGTTTAATATAATTTAATTAATAAAAGGATATATTTTGGAGGAATGAATCATGTCAATGATAACGACAATTTTAGGAAGTTTAGTAGCTTTAGAGTTTTTTTATATTTTTTACTTGGAAACAATCGCGACAACATCTTCCAATACAGCAAGAGTTTTTAAAATGCAGGAAGAAGAATTAAGCCGACCATCAGTGACTACACTATTTAAAAATCAAGGAGTATATAACGGATTGATTGGAGTATTAATTCTTATTGCAATTTTTGTAATTCCGAGTATTACTTGGCTTGTTCTTTTATTAGTGTATATCATTTTAGTAGCATTATATGGTAGTTTAACAAGTGATAAAATGATTCTCTTAAAACAAGGTGGATTAGCCATTTTAACATTAATATCATTATTATTTTAAGAAAAAAAGAAAGCAAGCTTTGAATGGCTTGCTTTCTTTTTATAATCGAATAATAGAATGTTCTACAAATGTTCGATAACACATCATTTATTTCAAAAAAATCTCCTTATTAAGCTCAATTCCTGCATGAGCAGAAGATTACTCAGCTTCATATTGTCTTTACGTGGTAGAATTATTTACAATGTCCACATTTATTAGCCTTAAATTGCAATTATTACAACAATATGGGAGATTTATTTAAACGTCAGCAAGGAGGAAGATTTTGATGTTCATCTAGTTGTTTAACAATTAGATGTTTTTTTAATTTCTTTTGATATACTAGAAGGATTCTTCTAAATTATCGACTAATAGTCGAAAAAACTTGACAGTCAGTAAGAAACGTTTTAGAATAAAACCGACCGTTAGTCAAAAAAGGAGACAGAAATGAAAAAAGGTAAAAAAAGAAAACAGGAACTTCTAAATCTTGCCTATCATATGTTCATAGAAAAAGGATATGAGAATACAAGTATTGATGAGATTGTGGCTAAGTCCGGTATAGCAAAAGGAACTTACTATTATTATTTTGAAAGTAAAGAGGCAACACTGGAAGCGGTTATTGAAATGATGATAAAGAAGAATAGTACAGCAGCCAAAGAGATTCTTACGGCAGAGCTTTCAATACCGGAAAAGTTGGTTTCGGTTGTGGATGCCTTTCGTCCTGATAAAGAGGAATCGGTCATCACTAATGTTTTGGAAAGAAAAGAAAATATTATTATGCATGATAAAATTTGCAAGAAAATTGTAGAGGTGGCAGTACCGATTCTTGCAGAGATTGTTAAAGAAGGTATAACACAGGGGATATTTTTGTGTACACATATTGAAGAGCGAGTGAAGATGCTCCTTGTTATGAGTCAACATATGTTTGATTATGGTTTTTTTGGTGAAAGAGATGTAGAGGTATACATTGATATGCTGGAAAAGTCTCTAGGGGCAAAATCAGGAACCATGCATTTTATCAGCAAGGTCTTAGTAGAGGGGGCAAAGGAATGAATAAGGAACAGTCAATGTATCACAAAAAAATGAATCTATTTTTGCGGGTATTATTTATCTTTCTTATCATAGCGATATTAGGGGCGGCAATACTACAGATTTTTGCTCCGGAATATATGGGAAGGAACTCCGCATATGGCATTTCTATAGGCTGGCAAAGAGAAATCGGATTTTGGAATATTGCTGTTTTGGTTATATTGATTACGGCATATAGGAATTACAATTGGACCTATTTAAAGTCCATTTTACTTGCTCTGATCCTAGGAGGAATCGGCATTGGCAGCAATCATTTTGTCCATTATCTAAAGATGCATCAAATGGTAAATTTAATCGGTGCTGTGGAAAATTATCTTCTGGTTCTTGCTTGGATTATCGGATGGAGAATAGAAGAGAGAATGAAGGAATTTTGAAAATACGCATAGTAGGACTTTTCGTCATACGGGCTTTTGTTTCAAAAAGTAGGGCATCAAGTCGAATATTTGCTGTGAGCAGAGAAAAAAATCGAAGGTACCGGAAAGTTTAAATATTAGTTTATTAGATGGACGCTATAACAAAAAAGGTGAAGATAAACAGGAATCAATATATTGATAGGAGTTTTAATCCTTATTGCAATTTTTGTTGTTCCAAGTATTACTTGGCTTGTTCTTTTATTAGCATATATTATTTTAGTAGCATTATATGGCAGTTTAACAAGCGATAAAATGATTCTTTTAAAACAAGGTGGATTAGCAATTTTAACCTTGATAACATTGTTATTTTAGGAAATAAAAAAGCATGAAAGCAGTAGAAACTTTCATGCTTTTTTCTATAATCGAACAATGGAATGTTCTACAAATGTTCGATAACACATCATTTGTTTATCGTTATATGAGTCAATAACTTTTAACAGCATTTCAAAAGCACTTCTACCAAGTTCTAATGTATGAATATTGACATAGGCAGTCATTGGAAGTAGAGGTGGATTTGAATCGAATGTAATCACTGGAAGAGATATTTTTTGTTCATTTAAATATCTTAAAGCTCCTTCTGTAATTAAAGCGTCGGTTGTTACAACTCCATCAATCGATTCCCGTTCAATAATGGATTTCATCGTTTGATATCCACGTTCTCTTGTAAATTCCCCAACATGTGAAATCAAGCCTTCTTTAAAAGGAATATGATAATGTTCTAGAGCTCGTTGATAACCAATTAGACGATCTTGAGATACGAATAATTGATGACGACCACTAACGAATGCAATAGAAGAACAACCTTCTTGAATCATGTATTCTGTAGCGTCATAACCTGCTTTTTCATTATTATTGTCCACAAATGAAATAAATGGAGATAAAGATTTCCCAATAACAACACTAGGAAACTCTTTTTCAATTGCTAGTTCCACTAATGGATCATCTGTTTCCCCATAAAGAAAGATAATCCCATCAACACGTCTCCCTAAAATAGTGTCTTTTAAAATGCGTAGACGTTGTTCATCATCTTTTCCCGTACATAGCTGAATCAAATAATGATGGTCAGCAGCAATTTGAGAAATCCCTCGAATAACTTCAGGGAAGA
>CALATC010000213.1 GCA_937891475.1 uncultured Granulicatella sp.
GAACGAACATGAGTATCATTCATCGGTAATCTTAAACAACTCTCTTCATGTTCACGCATAAATTCTTCTGGTAATCCTGTTGTTTCTTTTCCAAAAATGAAAAATTGTTCTTCATCCTTTGCCAAATCGACTTCATCATAAGTATGATTCGCAAATTTTGTAATTAAATAAATAGGACGATTGCCTAAATACTCCATAAATGCTTCTAGCGAATCATGATACGTAATATCCACATCATTCCAATAATCTAGACCTGCACGTTTTAAATGCTTATCATCTGTTGAAAATCCTAATTGCCCCACTAAATGTAGCGGTGAATTCGTTGCAGCACAAGTACGTGCAATATTTCCCGTATTCGCTGGAATTTGTGGTTCAAATAATACAATATGATTAATCGTCATAAGATCCCTCCTCAGGATTTTTTGGTAATTTTTCGTGCAATGTTTGAATCGCTTCTTCTAATTCAACAACTAAGTCTGTTTCTTCTTTCGTTGTTGCTTCAATTTTTTGAGCTTTTTCTAACATTTCTATAAAATAATGAATCAGTTCTTCACTCGATTCTGAAATAATCTCACTCACAGCCCAAGCCGCCGTTCCTTTGATAACAGGTCGCATATCTTCCTTCATCACTTTCAATAATAGAGGAACAGCTGTTTTATCACGGTAATTCGCTAGCGCAATAATAGCATTTCTCTGTAGCGGCTTCTTCCCACGCCATGAACCAGCCATCTTTCCAAAACGTTCTTTGAACTCCTTATTCGAAATCGTCACTAATGGTTTTAACAATGGATGTGTTTCTTCCACAGACGGTTCCATTTCAGGATGTAAATGAAAATCTTTCCCTTTATTATACGGACAAACTTGCTGGCAAATATCGCAACCATAAATAACATGCCCCATTTTTTTACGATATTCCTTCGGCATAAAGCCTTTCGTTTGTGTTTGATACGATAAACAACGTTGGGCATTCATTTTACCATTTCCTAATAAGGCATTCGTCGGACAAAAATCAACACAACGAGTGCAATCTCCGCAACCGTAGTCAACGGGAGCATCCACTGGAAATTCAATATTCGTAATTAATTCGCCTAAATAAACATAGGAACCAAATTCCTTTGTCACTAATAAACCATTTTTTCCAACAAAGCCAATTCCCGCACGTTCAGCAACACGAACATCGATTAGTTCTCCTGTATCAACCATTGGTTTGAAAGCAACGTCTTCTTGGTTCACTTCACTTTTAATATAGTCAATTAATGCTTCCATTCTTCTAGATAAAATAAAATGATAATCTTCTCCCCAAGAAGCTCTCGCAAAAGCTCCACGACGCTCACCTTTTACACGTTCAGGTTTCTGACTTGGTAAAGTTGGATATGCCAGGGCAATCGAAATAATGGTCTTAGGAGAATCAAAAATCTTCTCTGGGTAAATTCTCTCTTCTAAAATTGGATGCTCAAATCCTGTGGTATGTCCTAACTCTTTAGATTCTTGCATCCCTTGAGCTAAATGATCAAACGGTGCAGCAGAAGCAAATCCGATTTTATCGATACCAAGTTCCTTACTTTTCTTTTGAATTTTTTCTTTTAATAGAGCAGTATCCATCGATTCACTTCCTTTCACTTTCATTGATTACTTTTCTTATTGTAACTCATTTTCCATAAAAAAACGATAAAAAAAAACGCTAGCCTTCGGTGTCAATCACGGCGAAAGTTAACGTTAGTCTAGAGAGTCGATTATTTAGCAAATACTTACTAAATAAAGCGATGAATTTATCTTAACTTTTTTTTATAAAAAAATCAACATTTTTTACAAAAAATCTTTTGCGATTTTTAAAAAATTTCACTCACCCTCAAATCCACTACTGACACTTCACAGATACGCTACCATCCCCTCCATAAAAGACAAAAAAGAATGAACTCCTTAGCGGAATCCATTCTTTCATTCATATTATAATCCGAAGTTGATATATGTTGCTTGAGCTGCAACGCTTGCTGGAATTGTACGAGTTGAAATTACGTTTACACCTTGTACGTTCATTTCTGAGATGAATAATGATCCATCTGCATTTACACGTTCAACAAATCCAACGTGACCGTATACAGGGTCTGCTCCACCTACACCACGTTGGAATACAATTGCTGTACCTGCACGAGGAGTTGAAGAAACTCCGTAACCTGCTGCTGCAGCGTTTGCTGGCCATTCAGCTGCATTTCCTAATGCTGTAGTTCTAATTGGTGCTCCTAATTGAGCGAAACGGTTATACATATAGTAAGTACATTGTCCGAAGTATCCACCATTTAAAGCTGCTACAAATGATGGGTTTGGAGCTGCAAATGAGCCACCTACCACGATATTTGCTGCTTTAGCTGGCGCTGGAGTTGTTGCCGCTGTAGAAGATGAAGTTGTAGAAGCTGCTTCACTCTTCGCTGCAATTGTAGCTGGAGTTGATGCTGTAGCTGCTGCAGGAGTAGCCGCTGCTTTTGCAACTGCTTCTTCTGTTGCTTTCAACATTGCTTCTTTAGCTTCTTCTGCTGCTTTTTGTGCTGCTGCTTTTTCAGCATCTGCACGAGCTTTTTCAGCTGCTAATCTTTCTTTTTCTTGAACTAAGCCATCACGTGCTGCGATTGCTTCTAATTCTTCATTTGAAAGATTTGCTAAAGTTGCTTTATGTTTTGTAAATGTTGCACTTAATTCAGTTTGTAAATTTTGTAATTGTGCTTCGTTCGCTTCTTGTTGAGCTAAATTAGCTTTTTGAGCTTGCTCTTTTGTTTGAACTTGCTCTTTATCACGAGCTTGTTCTTGCATTAATTGACGGTTTGCACCTACTAAGTCAACAATTACTCCAATACGATTTACTACATCTGTAATAGAGTCTGCATTTAGTAAGAAGTCAACGTATGAACGCGCACCGTTTACTTGAACTGCACGAGCTTGATCTTTTAATCGTTCATTACGTTCTGCAATTAATGTTTCAAGTTTTGAAATTTCTGCTTTTAATAGTTCTAAGTTTGCTTTAGCAGTTTCTTGTTCTGCTTGAACTGAATTAATTCTTGATTGTACATTTGTTAAATCTTGAGATAATTGTTCTACTTGACCTGCTACTGCTTGTTTTTGATTGTTTAAATTTTGAATTTGAGAATTTGCTGAGTTAATTTGCGAATCAATATCTTGAGCGTTTACTGAAGGTGCTAATGTACCTAATGCTAACGCTGTTCCTGTTACTACGAAAGTTAATAACCTCTTATTCAAATGATTCCCTCCAAACGGTTTTATTTATATAAACGGCACTATATGAAAGTGCTTATAATCTTGACTGGTATCATCATAACATAGGACTAAAGCCTTATGTTAAATTTCGCAGAATTGTATTTACATTGTAACAAAACTGTAACATTTCGTTTTATAGCTGATATAATTGCTGTTCTATACCTTTCATTTGTCATATTTTTCATGACAATAATATAAAAAGGCTAGATTTCTCTAACCTTTTCAGCAAATATTATTTTAATTTGACTAAGAAATATTTTTTCTTACCACGACGGACTAATACAAAACATCCTTCAAAGGATTGTTCTGGAGTCCAAACATGTTCTAAATCTGTAATTTTTTCTCCATTAATAGAGATGGCACCATTTTGAATATCTTCACGAGATTGACGACGACTTGGCTCAATTCCTAAATCTACTAACCAAGTTGCTAAGTTTTGTTCTACTTTTTCACTTTCAAATGTTGGCATATTTTTGAATCCTTGTTCAATTTCATCCGCATTTAGTTGTTGAACATCACCAGTGAATAAAGCATTTGTAATTTTTAACGCATCTTGTAATGCTGCTTCACCATGAACAAAACGTGTTACCTCTTCTGCTAAACGTTTTTGCGCTTGACGTTTATGTGGTTCTTCTTGTACAGAAACTTCTAATGCTTCAATTTCTTCTTTTTCTAGGAATGTAAAGTATTTAATATATTTAATCACATCACGGTCATCTTGGTTTAACCAGAATTGGTAGAATTCATATGGTGTTGTTTTTTCTGGATCTAACCATACAGCGCCACCAGCTGATTTTCCAAATTTTGTACCATCAGATTTCAACATTAATGGAATTGTTAATCCATACGCACGAGCTTCTGCTCCTTCAACTTTACGAATTAATTCTAAACCAGCTGTAATATTTCCCCATTGATCAGCTCCACCAATTTGCACTTGAACATCTTCTTTACGGAATAATTGTAAAAAGTCAATGGATTGTAAAATTTGGTAAGAAAACTCTGTAAATGAAATCCCTACTTCTAAACGACTTGCAACAACATCTTTTGCTAACATTGTATTTAAGTTAAAATGTTTCCCATAATCACGCAAGAAGTCTAATAATGATAGTTCTTTTGTCCAATCATAGTTATTCACTAAACGAACTGCTTCTTGGTCTTCTTGACTTGTTAAGAATAAACGTTTCATTTGAGCTGTCAATTTTTCTACATTATGTTGTACTTGTTCTTTTGTTTGCAGAACACGTTCACTTGTACGTCCACTTGGATCTCCAATAGAACCTGTTGCTCCACCAATAACAATAACTGGACGGTGACCCGCTAATTGGAAACGACGTAAAATCATAAATGGAATTAAATGTCCAATATGCATACTATCTCCTGTTGGGTCCACACCACAGTATAGTGAGACTGCTTTTTCTTGCGTTAATTGACGCAAACCTTCTTCATCTGTCATTTGATTAATGGCACCACGCCACATTAAATCATCAATAATATTCATACAAATCCTCCTTATATTGTTGCAATTTTCTTACACAGTTTTTAAGCAAATAAAAAAGTCCCTAATAGCCCAAAAGCTATTAGGGACGACTTTGCCGTGTTACCACCCTTATTGTAGTTAAAAACTACCTCTCAAATCCTTATCGCGGATAGACGCTGTTTGTCACAGTTTGCTCTCAAGTGTACTTCGATTCTAGGTTGGATTGTCTTGCACCTACCGACAATTCTCTT
>CALATC010000214.1 GCA_937891475.1 uncultured Granulicatella sp.
ACACATTTGGTTTGTCTTCTTTGTTTAGTTTTCAAAGGTCAACGTCGCTTATCGCAACAACTCCTATATATTATCATAGGTGTTTTTATCTGTCAACAACTTTTTTCATTTTTTGAAAATTGTTTCAGAGATGCTTTTTGTTGTTTCGCAACAACGTTTAATAATTTATCATAGATAAACTTCATCGTCAACCTTTTTTTAAAAAATATGATATAATTTTTTTCGAGCAATTATTTAGGAGGTTTTTATGCGTCTTGAGCATTTATTGATGAAGCATTTTGATATTTCTCGTAAGCAAATGAAAAAATTAATTTCTTCCGGGGAAGTTCTTATTGATTCTATTCCTGCAACTCATGTAAGTAACAATGTTGATCCACAAATTCAAGCGATCACAGTACAAGGGTCTCGAATTGAGGACCACTCTCATAAGTATTATTTGTTAAATAAACCTAAAGGTCTTATCTCTGCCACTACTGATCAGCAACTTCCTACAGTTATTGATTTATTTAAAAAAGAAAATGTAGAAGGTCTCTATCCCATCGGTCGTTTAGATAGAGATACAGAAGGTCTTTTAATCATTACGAATAACGGTCCATTAGGGTATCGATTATTAAATCCTGTTCAGCACATTGAAAAGGATTATTACGTTGAAGTAAACGGACCTTTAGATGATTCTTGTATTCAAAGATTTCACGATGGTATTGTTTTTCATGATGGGACCATTTGTAAATCTGCTACATTAACTATTCTTGAATCTTCACCTACATTTAGTAAAGCCTCCGTCATTATTTCAGAAGGAAAGTTTCATCAAATTAAAAAAATGTTTTTATGTGTTGGAGTTAAAGTTACTTTTTTAAAAAGAATTCGTTTTGGAGAATTTCTGTTAGATGAATCTCTTTCCCCTGGTGAGTATCGACCTTTCAATTCGTCCGAACTACAACTTTTAAAGCAATATTTTGATTAAATGAAAAAAAGCAAGCGATTTTTCTCGCTTGCCTTTTTTAGTCTAAGTTAGTTACTTGCACTTGAAGTTGCGTCTGCAGCACCATGACTTGGAGTATCTGATGAAGCTCCTGATGTTGCATCTGCACTTCCATGTGAACCATGTGCTGCTGCAGCTGGAGCATTTCCTCCAACTAAACGTTGACCAGTTGTTTCTAAATACCAATCTAACCATGGTTGGAAGTTAAAGATAATTTCATTAATTCCAGCATATGAGCCATCTGGATAATACATAGCTTTATAGTTATGTGTATTAATAACTCCTTCTGGTGTTCCTGGTACAATTGTACGAACATATTCTTGATCACCGTTACGTAATACTCCTACAACCCACTCAACATTTTTCATTCTTGCTGGTGGTAATGAAGCATGAACAGTTCCTAATCTGCTACCTGCTTGAACACGTACACGTTTACCAAACATTGTGCTTGGTTCTTGATGAGCGTTATTGTAATACAAGAATTGGTTGTTATCATCTGCATATGTTAACTCAAATGGCATTGCTTTTAAGAACATGTCAATTTGGTTAACTGTTAAGATACCGTGGTCTAATTTAACATAAGTGTCTCCAGATACGGCACCTACAATTTCAGCTGCTTTTTCTACCCAATCTGGATCATCTGGATCAACACCTTGAATAGTAGTTGCAATTGGGTTAGTACAATATAAATCTTCTGGTTCAATTGGTTTTGGTTTTTTCAATTTAGAAACGACCTCCACATATTTTACGAAGTTATCTAAACAAGATTCTAAGAACTTCACTGTTCCTTCATTAATGATATTTCCGTTTTCATCAAATGCTTGTTTTGCTTTTCCTAATAAGAATTCATTCCCTGGTAAAGTATATGCATTTACACCTGGAGCATCTAAAATTTTACGTAAGTGTACTTGCGCACGTGATGTACCTTGATCGTGGTATGAAGCACCTACAATCATAACTGGTTTATTTTCGAATGGGTGCACTTTAAATGATAACCATTCTAAAACACTTTTTAGTGATGCTGTAATTGTATGGTTGTGTTCTGGAGTTGCAATGATAACACCATCAGCACGAGTAATTTTGTTATATAAATAACGCAATTGGAAGCAATCATCCCATTTTTCATCTTGATTGAATACTGGAACTTCATCAATTTCAAGAACTTCTAATTCAAATTTTAATTTAAATTCACGTTGAATGAATTGTAATAATTTACGGTTATATGATAGTTCAGCATTTGAACCTACAATCCCTACAAATTTCATAATGTCTTTTCCTCTCTTATTATGATATTAAATATTTTCCCAATCAAAGTTTTCTGCTTCTTTGTGTAATAAATCTTGAGCACTTCTTAATTTTTGAGTAATTTTCACGAATAAACGGAAATCATCAAATAAAGCATCTAATTTTTTGATTGTATCTAAATCGATTAAATCACCTTTTTTATCGAATGCTTGAAGTGAGTGAGATAATAAGAACTCAGATCCTGGCATTACATTTGCTTTTAATTCTGGAGAGTCCAAAATTTGACGTAATTGTAATTGAGCACGAGAAGAACCTAATGTTCCATAAGATGCTCCTGTAATCATTACAGGTTTATTTAATAATGGATGAATACCATATGATAACCATGCTAGTGCGCTCATTAATACAGCTGGAATAGCGTGGTCATATTCTGGAGTACCAATGATTACTCCATCAGCAGCTTCGATTTTAGCAGCAATTTCTGTTACAAGTTCTGGTACTTGTTTATTTGCTGGTTTGTTGAATAATGGAATATCTTTAATTTCCACTAATTCAATTTCAACTTTATCTGCAAAATGTTTTTGCATATATTGTAATAAAGTACGGTTTGTAGAACGTTGTGAGTTTGTTCCAACAAGTGCAATAAATTTTGTCATAATAATTCCTTTCTATACATCTCTGATTAAACGAATTGAATTCCAGATGTATACATCATTTTTTGATTTTTTGTAATCACAAATGCTTCCAGTCCAGGTTGTTGTTCGATTTCTTCGATATTGTCATATGGATTTTGTCCAAACAAACGTGTCGTCCATATTTCGCAATCTACTGATTTTTCAGCTACAATTGTAATGCTTGCAACTTCTGTTTCCATTGGATATCCTGTTTTTCTATCAAAAATGTGATGATAGGTTTTTCCATCTACTACCAATTGACGTTCATAAATCCCTGAAGTTACAACAGACGCATCCGACACAGCAATAACTGCAACATGCTCGCCTCTATCTAATATAGGATTTTGAATTCCAATTCTCCAAGGTCTTTGAAAAGTTGGATTTTCTCCAATCGTAAGAATATTTCCACCTAAATCAATAATCCCTGATTGAACACCTTGTTCTACCAAAAATTGTTTTAATTTATCAGCGATATATCCTTTTGCTAAAGCTCCCAAATCGATTCTCATTCCAACTTTGGATAAATACACTTCCTGTTTTGAGTCATCTAATATAATGTCCTCAGGATTCGTTATTTGTAATAAAGTTTGAATCTCTTCTTTTGAAGGAAGTTTAGCATCTGAAAAACCAATTCTCCACGTTTGAACTAATGGTCCAATCGCAATATTGAGATGACTATTCGTTGCAATACTATGTTTCTTTCCTAACGCAATTAATTCAAATAATTCTGGATGAACTCGAACTGCTTTCTTTCCAGCTTGTAAATTAATCGCCATTAGTTCTGAATCAGCATCATTTGCACTAAAACGATTTTTATAAAGGTGCAACAGTTGCTCACTCTGTAACAATAAATTCTGTTCGTCCTCATGGAAAATCGTTAATATAATAGACGCCCCCATTAATCGAAGACTGTGACTAACACTTTGCAAACAATTTCCTCTTTCCTTTTGCATTTACCACTAATATACCAAAACAATGGAGTTTTCTCAAGCTATTTAGCTCATTGACTCACATTGCTTCAAATAAAATAAGTACACATTTTCACAGCTGTTCCTCTAACTAAACAGAAAAACACCGCTATCGACAGTCCTTCAACTATCAATAACGGCGCTACTCTTTATTCATTCATTTTAGTTTGAGTAATAGAATCTAATAAATACTCTGCAAATTCTTCCGCTCCTTGATTGTTCGGATGAATCTTATCTTCATAGAACCATTCAGCATGATTTTTTGCTAATTCATACCAATCAATAATATGTACATTTGCATGACGAGTTTTCGCTTCATGCAATTGTTGATTCACTTCATTATTCCATTTCACTGGAGCAAATATTGTCACAAAGTATAACTCTCGGTCTTCTCCAAGAATACGAATATATTCATCTATTTGTTTTTGAGAAAAAGTACCATTCGTTCCTAGGACAGTTACAACTCTATTTGCCATTTTCCCTTTAGAAATTAAGTCTTGTAAAGTTGCCGAACTAGAATATAATTGTCTTCCAATTTTTCCATCGATAATAGCTTTAGGGAATAATTCTTGAACTTTATCTGCTGCTGCTAATAAAATCGAATCCCCTACAAATGTTACTGGCTCTTGAGCAACTTGTTCTTTTAATTCAATTTCTTTATTTGGATCTACTGTCGTACTTTCTTCCTGAGTTGTTTGTTCAATCAGTTCTTGGTTACGTTTAATCACACTTTCTAATTGCTGTGCAACTAAATTGGTTTCCGTCGAGGATTGGAAAAATCCAACAAATGCTAATCCAATTAAAATAATATAAGTAAACGAAAAGGCCATTCCCATTATTTTTTTAACTGGAGGTAACTCCTTCACCGTAAAATGATGAATACTCATCAAACTAAATGATTGTCCAAAAGGCACCAACCATTTTTTCGTTTCAAATACTTTATAAGTAATTTCAGCTAACACTACTATACATAGCATTTGAGCAACTAAAAATATAAGATTTGATTCTTCACCACTTAGGAAATAAGGCGCAAACATATGCACAGGATAAAACCATAAATAATAAGAGAAACTTCTTCTTCCAAAGATTGTAAATCCTCTAAAACGTAAGAAATAATTTAATACAGAATTTTCATACAAGATACTCCATAAAAATACAATAGAAACAATCGAAAATAATTGCATTCCATATAAGTAAGTTTCATCTTGGACACCATTAAAACTTAATGCCATCCATCCCATTAAAAAAAGACTAACGAAGCCTAGCACTTGGACGACTAATGAAGCAGATTTACTCCTAGGTAAAGGAAGGGATAATTGCCCTTCTGTAAAATAACTTAAAACTCCACCTAATAAAAACGAAAAAATTCTAGTAGAAATCGCATAGTATATATACGAAGGGTCTTTTTGTATCACATACATCACAGTCATTAACACTGCTGAAAGAATACTAAGAATCAATAAGACTAAACTTTCCTGCATACGCAATAAGTTTAAACGGTTAAATAGTTTTCGAATTCCTACAGAGATTAGCATTAATTGTAAATAAAGAGATACATACCATAAATGAACAAGTGGACTTGGATTAATCGATTGTACAAAGTAAGATTGTTGATTAATAATTTGATAGTAATTATTGAAAAATACTAACGACGATAATGACATCATTCGAATATTTTTTAACTGTTCCGGTAATGCAATAAATAAAAATGCAACCGTCCCAATAATCATAAACAACATTGGAAGCCATAATCGAGATAGTTTTGATGACAGATGCCATTCTACTGGTTTTTTATGGAATAAATGCTTATTATCTCGAAAGGCTAAGTAACCACCGATTACAAAGAATGCATTTACCGCAAAAAAACCACCTGGCAAATAATTTTGAAAATAATAATATCCTATAATTGCAAGAATCATCATCCCTTTAAAACCATCAAGGGCTGCTACACGTTTATATTTAGAATTTTTTTGAGATTCTTGCATCACATTTTGTTGAGCCACGTGAATTTTTCCATCCTTTAATTTGTTGTCCTCTCCATTATATTCTCTGGAAAATTTCCCGTCAAACCTCTTTTGAAATATTTTTAAGATTTTTAACAAATCATAAAAGAGCTGAGGATTTCTCCTCAGCTCTTCTAATGAATTAGATTTTTTTTACAAATTCTGATTTTAATTTCATCGCACCGAAACCATCAATTTTACAATCAATATTGTGGTCTCCTTCTACGATACGAATATTTTTCACACGTGTACCTTGCTTAATATCTTTTGGAGCACCTTTAACTTTTAAATCTTTAATAACTGTTACAGTATCTCCATTTTCTAAACGGTTTCCATTTGCATCAATGGCAACTACTCCATCTTCTTCAACTTCTTGTCCTGGTTCCCATTCATGAGCACACTCTGGACAAACTAATAATACACCATCTTCATATGTGTATTCTGAATTACATTTTGGACAATTTGGTAATGACATAATCGTCTCCTTTCTCATTTTTTGTTTGTATCTATTTTACCTTCTTTTTCGAATCATGTCTAATGGTTTCACTGGTTCTGTTACTTTCATTTTACAAATCATCATTGCATGAGGAGCTGCTTCAATTTCTTCCCCATTTTCATCCCATAAAGTTGTTAATACTTCTTCATGATGACGCATTCCTGGTCCATAAAACTCAATATGGTCTCCAACTTTAAAGTTATTTCTTTGTTGGATCGTTGCAATTTGAGTTTCTGGATCATATTCCAACACTTGACCTACGAATGCATATTGTGGAATTTGGCGACGAGCACCAAATAATTGCTCTTCTTCAGTAGGGATTTGATAATAGAATCCTGTTGCTAACTCACGTTGAGCTGCTTTCCATAATTCGTCAACCCATTCTTGCTTACATACATAGTTATCTGGATCTTCACAATAACTATCTACTGCAGCACGATATACATTGGCCACTGTTGAAACATAGTGAATAGACTTCATACGACCTTCAATTTTTAAGCTATCTACTCCAGCTTCAATTAAATCTGGCAAATTGTGAATCATTGATAAGTCAACCGCACTCATAGAGAATTTCTCTTCGATACCTTCTTCACCAGCACCAACCATATTTTTCTCATTTACAAATGGCATATCAAACAAACCATATTTCCAACGACATGATTGCGCACATCCACCACGGTTCGCATCACGACGTACCATGTGATTAGACAATACACAACGACCTGAATATGAAATACACATCGCACCATGAATAAATGCTTCAATTTCAACATCCACTTTTTCTTGCATTTCTTGAATTTCTGCCATAGAAACTTCACGTGCTAATACAACACGTTCTAAGCCTTCATCTTTCCAGAAGTTTAATGTTTCCCAGTTTGCTGCAGAAGCTTGTGTCGAAAGGTGAATTGGTAATCCTGGAGCTTCAGAAGCACAAATATCCATTAATGCCATATCACTGACAATCGCTGCATCAATTCCAAGGTCACGAACTGTACGGAAAAATTCACCCGCACCTTTTTCGTCTCCTTCGTGAGTCACCATGTTTGCTGCAATATATACTTTAGCATTATGGCTATGTGCAAATTCAACGGCTTCTTTCATTTCTTCGAAATCAAAGTTCCCTGCACGACTTCTTAGTCCGTACGCTTCTCCTCCTAAAAATACTGCATCTGCACCATATAAAATTGCTGTTTTTAATTTTTCAAGTGTTCCTGCTGGAGCAAGAACTTCTGGTTTTTTCAAAATTTTTCTTCCCATTCGTCTCTCTCCTATTTCACATCTTCTGGATTTAAAATATAAAATCCTGCATCCAAACCACGTTGTTCTGGATGTAGTTCTCTAACTTGTAATTCTAAGCTTGCACTCTTTTCAACTGTCCAAGTACCTGCTTCGATTTCTTTACGTGCATTATCAAATAATTGAACCACTTTAACAAAGTTTTCTCCTGGAGTTAAAACTCCATCAAATTTCCATTGAGGAACACCCATTTCAGCTAATTCTAATAAGTAAGGAGCTAGAGAAACATCATTGTTGGCGAAAATATGTGTCCCATTAATATCTTGATAGATTGAATAATGAGAATCTTCATCTGCAGGTTCACTGACAAATAATCCACGTTTTTTCTCAACACTCTCTTCTTTCTCAATATAGTTAAAATAATTTTGTAATAATGGACGTTTAGAATGATGGATACATGTTGCACCATAAACTAACACTTCAATTGGAACTTCAACTTGGCTTGCTAAAATTTCCATTTCTGCTCTTGGTATTTCTCTAGCAATTACTGCACCTATTGCCCCACGTTTAGCCCAGAAATTAACTTGACGACTACTTGTTACTAAAACAGCAGCGTCATAATAATAAGGAATTGAGTATTCTAGGTTCTTCATGATTTGAACAACACCAGGATCTCCTACTGTAATCATATCTACATTAATAGATTTTAAAAATTGTAAATATTCTGGAACTTTCGCAATTCCTTCATTATGAAAAATCGCATTAACCGCTACATTTACTTTTTTTCCATAGCGATGTGCTAATTCTGTTAATTCTTTTTGTTCATCTCGTGAAAACGACATTGGTAATCTTAAACCAAATAAGTCTTCACCAAAGCACAATACATCTACTCCTGCTTCAAGTAGTGCTTGCGCTTGTTGGATTGATTCAACTGTTGCAATCAGCTCTATCATTCCAAACGCCTCCTATTCTTTCATTAAAATATACTGATATAGAGTAGCATAAATTTTAAAATATCGCCACTCAAAACCAGCAATCTAGAATGAGAACAGTTTTCAATTAGATTTTTTATAGAACGAGAACAAAAAAAATCCTCCCAAAAGGGAGGATTGAAAATCAATTTAATAAAAATTATTTTTCGATAGAAGCTACGATTCCAGCACCTACAGTACGTCCACCTTCACGGATAGAGAACTTAGTACCTTCTTCGATCGCAACTGGGTGAATTAATTCAACTTCCATAGTTACGTTGTCACCAGGCATTACCATTTCAGTACCTTCTGGTAACACACAAACACCAGTGATGTCTGTTGTACGGAAGTAGAATTGAGGACGGTAGTTAGAGAAGAATGGAGTGTGACGTCCGCCTTCTTCTTTAGTTAATACGTAAACCTCAGCTTTGAATTTTGTATGTGGAGTGATTGTTCCTGGTTTAGAAAGAACTTGTCCACGTTCGATGTTGTCACGTGTAACACCACGTAATAATGTACCA
>CALATC010000215.1 GCA_937891475.1 uncultured Granulicatella sp.
ATACTTCAAACTTCTTCTTAAATTCATAAGGTAATTGTCTTGGAATCTCCTTTATACATGTCATAAATGCCTCATAATCTTTCTTCTTGTAGGCTTTTCTAAGTTCTTGGATGAAATCATATGCATCTGATAACACTTCGTTAAAACTCAATAATTTATCTACTAATTGTGCTTGAGTAAGATAGGTTTTGAAGTGATAATTATACCTTAATTTTTCTTCATCTAATTCATCGCTTGGTTTTAACAGCAGTTTCCAATAGCGTTTCAATGTCTTCTGTTGTGTTGATTTAGCAGAGAATTGCTTCATAATCACAACTCGAAGTTGATTAAAATTACGATTCATATGTTGAACGATATGGAATCGATCTACTACGATAACAGCGTTTGGAAATACTGTTTTAATAAGGTTTTGATAAGAAGCATTCATATCCATCACTAAATATTTTACTTTTAAACGTTGTTTACGGGAGAACTTCATAAAGAAAGAAATCAATTCATGAAGTGTTCTACCAGGTAAAATATCAATTAATTGATGATTTTCTCCATCTAAACAAATGAAATTCATTTTCCCTTGTTGCGTTTTAACTCCTCTAAATTCATCTAAGCAAAGCACTTTAGGTAAATAGTTATATCGTTGCATTGTCTTTATTTTAAACTTCTTCATCACTCTTTCTACCGTTTTATCCGAAATAGAAAGAAGCTTCGCAATAGTTCTTATAGAAAAATTTTCTTTTAAATAAAGCATAATTTGGCACTCTAAATCATAAGAAATATTACTATTTTTAGGAACAAGAGGGCAATCTACACCCCAAGTTTTACGACAATCTTTACAGATAAATCGTTGTACTTTCAAATCTAAAATAGTTTTAATCCCATATAGATGTGGAATTCTAATTTTATGTTCCATAGGAGAATGTTTAATGACATTTTCGCTAGAACAATATAGACAAGAAGTACAAGTACTTGTCCAAGTTCCTTTAATTTTATGAACTGTTTCATGATTTTCTGTCATTATTTCTAACCAATTTTCATCCGTAATAAAATTTTCTTCTGTTAATCCAAGTAATTTTCGTATACAATAGTCCATGAGAGAAATCCTCCTTTGATTTGTTTTGGTCGACTTAATCATAACCTGGATTTCTCTTTTTTGCATGTAAAAAATCCTGTCGGTGATTTCTCACCAACAGGATTTGTCGAACAACCAGTCTTTTTGATTGCTTAAAAAGAATAATCTAGAAGTTTGGATATTTTTGTAAGAAAAACTCAGAAAACTTTCCTTGTTTTATTAAAAAACTATGCGAAAGCTATTCCAGTGATGGAATTTGTGCTATAATGATGAAGGTTTATTAGGCATGAGAGGAGTAGATATGAAAACAGAACATCAAATGCCAGAATTTATGAAAAATCATTATACTTTAAAAGCAATGGAAGTACTGAAAAAGAAAAAAGCGACGTTGTTTTTCAAACGTCTTTTTGACATCTGTTTGTCACTATTGCTTTTAGTACTATTATCGCCAGTATTTTTAGTTTTAAGTATTTGTATTAAACTAGAAGATGGCGGACCTGTATTTTATCGACAGCAAAGAATTACGACATATGGAAGAGTATTTAGAATTTTTAAATTCCGTACAATGGTAATGAATGCTGATAAAATGGGACCATTAGTCACTCAAGATAATGATTCAAGAATTACAAAAATTGGGAAAAAGATTAGAAGTTTCCGTTTAGATGAAGTACCACAATTGATTAATGTGTTAATTGGAGATATGAGTTTTGTAGGAACTCGTCCTGAGGTACAGAAATATGTAGATGCCTATTCTGAAGAAATGATGGTTACATTATTGTTACCAGCAGGAATTACTTCAAAATCAAGTATTGAGTTTAGAAATGAAGCAGATAAAATTTCTAAATGGATGGAGAAAGGATTAACAGCTGATGAAGCTTATATCCAAAAAATCCTTCCAGAAAAAATGCAATATAATATCGATTATATTGAAGAAGTAAGTGTTGCTCAAGATATAAAAGTAATGCTTCAAACTGTATTTGCTGTTTTAAGATAGTAAATAAACATTCGGAGGTTAAGAGACATGATTAGAAATATTCCATTTTCACCACCAGATATTAGCAATCGAGAAATTGAATTAGTAACAGAAGTGCTAAAATCAGGTTGGCTTACAACTGGACCAAAAACAAAAGAGTTTGAAAGACAATTAGCAGCATATTTAGGAACGGATAAAACAGTTTGTTTAAATTCAGCAACAGCTGCTTTGGAATTAGCTTTACGAGTATTAGGAATTGGTGAAGGAGACGAAGTCATCGTTCCGGCTTATACTTATACAGCTTCATGTAGTGTCATCGAACATGTTGGAGCAACTCCAGTATTAGTAGATATTCAAGAAAATCATTATGAAATGAATTATGATTTATTAGAACAAGCGATAACACCAGCAACTAAAGTGATTATTCCAGTTGAATTAGGTGGAGTACCTTGTGACTATACACGTATTTTTGAAGTAGTAGAGAAGAAAAAAGACTTATTCTCAGCCAACAATGCACTTCAAGCTCGCTTTAATCGAATCATTGTAGTTTCAGATTCAGCTCATGCGATGGGAACAACGATTAATGGCTTATCAGTTGCACAAGTGGCTGACTTTGCTTCTTATTCATTCCATGCCGTTAAGAATTTAACAACTGCTGAAGGTGGCTGTATTACTTGGAATCCTAAAAATGGTTTAGATGATGAAGAAATTTATCGTGCATTCCAAATTTATTCCTTACATGGACAAACAAAAGATGCCTTAGCGAAGACAAAACCAGGTTCATGGGAATATGATATTGAAATTCCAGGGTACAAATGTAATATGGCAGATATTATGGCTGCCATTGGTTTAGCCCAATTAGAGCGTTATGAAGGAATTTTAAATCGTAGAAAAGAAATCGTAAACCAATTAGATGCTGGTTTAAAATCTGATGTGATTCAAGTTTTACCACATCAAACAGATTATTATGAATCTTCAAGACACTTATATATTACAAGAGTAAATGGAGCTTCTTACGAACAAAGAGGTAAAATTATTGAAAAAATGGCAGAACGTGGTATTTCATGTAATGTCCACTATAAACCATTACCATTATTAACAGCTTATAAAAATTTAGGATTTGATATTAAAGATTATCCGAATGCATATCGTTATTTCGAAAATGAAGTAACCTTACCATTACACACTTTACTTTCTGACGAAGATATTCAATATATTGTGAAAAACTATAAAGAAGTCGTTCAAGAAGTATTAGAAGCTTAATGATGGAGTAAGGA
>CALATC010000216.1 GCA_937891475.1 uncultured Granulicatella sp.
ATGAGATTCAAGTGGATGAAAATATTCCAGATATTTTATTACCTAAATTAGTACTACAACCATTAGTAGAAAATGCTATTTATCATGGCATTAAGGAAATTAATCGTCCAGGAAAAATACAATTGACGGTTCAATACCAATCTCCTTATATAAAAATTACGATTGAAGATAATGGAGTAGGATTAAAGAAACAAGTTACTTTAAATAAAGCTTTAGGTGGAGTTGGAATTCAAAATGTCCAAAAAAGATTAGCATTATATTTTGGAGAACAGTTCAAAATGGAATTTGATTCAGTAGAAAATTCTTATACAAAAGTATACCTAACAATTCCTGTTTCTAATTAGGTGAATGATATAGTGATAAAGAGAAAAATACTTTTCATAGTAGCAAACCCACTAGTAACCATGGAGTGGTTGCTAGTGGGAGGAAAATTCGAGACCGAGGCTCGAATTTTAGGTATGAGACATGTGGTAGCAAGGCTGCTACCGTCCTTTGTTACTATAAAAAAGTATTTTCTCGTATTGTTTTGCCCATTCTTTCCTTAGAAACGCTTAAGTGAATAAAGAGAAAATACTTTTATGGTAGCGAACCCACTAGTAACCATGAGATGGTTACTAGTGGAAGGAAAATTCGAGACCGAGGCTCGAATTTTAGGCATGAGACTTGCAAAGCAAGGCTGCTGCCGTCCTTTGTTACTATAACAAAAGTATTTTCTCTTTATTACCTTATAGTTTGACGGTCAAGTATCATTTCCCTTATAGTAAAATTACGAATAAAGATACAAAGGAGAATTTATGAAAGTCATTGTAGTAGGTGGAGGAACAAGCGGACTAATGGCAAGCGTAAGTGCGGCATTAGCAGACGCAGAAGTAATTCTATTAGATAAAAATCCAAGCTTAGGACGAAAATTACTCTTAACCGGCGGAACACGTTGCAACGTAACAAATATCCGCTCAAGAGACGAAATTATTAAACACATCCCAGGAAACGGACGCTTCTTACATAGTGCCTTTTCCCAATTTGATAACCAAGACATTATTGAATTTTTCCAAAGTCGAGGAGTTCAATTAAAAGAAGAAGACCATGGTAGAATGTTCCCAGTATCTGATTCTGCAAAAACGATTCTAAATACATTTATCGAAGAAATTAAACGATTAGGCATTCAAGTGAGAACAAATGTAAAAGTTAAAACCCTTCGACTAGAACATGGACAGTTTTCTGCAGTTGAATTAGATAACGGAGAAAGAATAGAAGCGGATGCAGTTATTTTAGCACTAGGCGGAAAATCTTATCCGAAAACTGGTTCGACTGGAGATGGATACGGAATTGCTCGAAATGTAGGGCATACAATCACCCCATTATTTGCGACAGAAGTCCCTCTAACAAGTAATGAAAGTTTCATTAAAGAAGGAGTATTACGAGCTCTTTCTTTAAGAAATGTTGCATTAAGTGTATTGAATAAAAAGGGAAAAGCAGTCGTAACGCATCAAATGGACATGATTTTCACTCATTTTGGAATTAGTGGGCCAGCAGTATTACGTTGTTCAAGCTTTGTTCATCAAGTCCAACAAAAGGACAATGTCTCAGAAGTTACGATGTCGCTCAATATTCAACCTGATTTAACAAAACAGGAATTATTAGAGAAATGGCAAGAGTGGAAAGAAAAGAATCCACAAAAAACAGTGAAGACACCGTTAAAAGAATGGATGCCTGAACGATACGCCGAATTTTTACTACAACAAATTGGACTTTCTTCTCAAAAGGTAATTGGAAAAATGACCGATCAAGAAGTGCAACAATTATTGAACTCTATTCAAGATTTTAGATTTACAGTTAATGGAAGTCTACCAATTGAAAAAGGTTTTGTAACAGGTGGAGGAGTTCAACTAAAAGAAGTGGATCCTAAAACATTAGAATCAAAAATTACTCAAGGAGTGTATTTCTGTGGAGAATTATTAGATATTCATGGATATACTGGAGGGTATAATATTACAGCGGCGTTTGTAACAGGATATGTTGCTGGATTACATGCTGCACAAGGTTGGTAAAAAATGAAAAGAGCATAGTTTCGTCATAAAATCTTCATAATTAGAGACTATACTTTAATCATTCCTAAAGAATAATATTTACCTCCCAAAAGTAAATAAACTCTATCCTTTTTTCTCCGGCAAAATTTGCCGGAGTTTTTTAATTTTTGTAACGAATTAAGGTTTGTTATGATATAATGACAACGAAACTGTTAAATGAATCGAGGTGTATCCCTTTCACTATGGTAAAACTAGGGGAAAGAATTGTAGAAAAAGGAATTCGTTTATTACCGTTAATGGACTTGTCCCAAGTGGATACAAGTCTTGAAAGACCAATTCCAGAAGCAAAATCAAAATTAGAAATTATCGTTCATGCAATGGAAATCGGCATGGGAGTTTTAGGACATGTAGATATTTGTATTGAAGGTTATGTATACTCATATGGGAATTATGATGAATTAGCTTGTATTTTAAATGGAGCTAGAGGAGAAGGTGTATTATTAAAAGCACCAAGAGAAGATTATTTTAAATTTTGTAAGAGACATTACCAAAAAATGCTGTATATTTATAGTTTAGAAGTAACTGATGAACAAATTCAATTAATTAAAAATCGTTTGGAAAAAGTATTGAAGGAATCATTTACTTGGTCACCTCCAGATGATATTTGTTCGTTTAATCCTGTAAGTGAGAAGTTAGAAGAGATGTATGCCTATTTTATGGTGCAATGTATGCCTGTCACTTTTTATAAATTTAGAAAAACTCAATTTAAATTGTATACAATGTGGAGAAATAATTGTTTATTATTTGTAGATTATTTAGTTTCCGCATTAAAAATAAGACCTCTTCGTGCAAGAATGACAACTTTCCCAAGTTTGTATCAAGAACGATTAGAATCATTAAAAGAAAAACAACAGTCCATTGTAACTGACTGTCAGATTTATTAAAGATATGAAAAATCCGTTAATCATTCCCGATTAACGGATTTTTCATTATCAATCGGCGTAATTGCCGCCTTCTACTCCAAAGTATTCTTCTAGTGTTTGTTTTGATGTGTAGATTTTTTCTGCGATATCGCCTACATATCTTATATGCCACGCTTCTGCTTGATAACCCGTAATTGCTTCTTTTCCTTCTTGGAATCTTACAATAAAGCCATATTCATGAGCATGGCTATGCAACCATTCAATAGCTTTCTTATCTTGAGGATTTTCTCCTAATAATCCGCCAGCCCCGTTTAAAATATCAAAAGCTAGGCCAGTTTGATGTTCGCTATATCCTGGACGAGCAG
>CALATC010000217.1 GCA_937891475.1 uncultured Granulicatella sp.
CAAGAAACGATAAGAATGGATTTACTCGTCAATTCAAAGTGTATGAGGCAGATTCTATTCAAGAAACAGAGGCGTTGGATGAGTTAGCGAAAACTCCTGCCGGACAACTTCGCCAAATTCGAGTGAATCAAGTTTGGGAATCTTATAAAGAAACGATTAAAGAAGCGTTACATAGTGACCATGGAAGTAGTATATATGCTCAAAGG
Source organism: uncultured Granulicatella sp. (assembly GCA_937891475.1). The sequence continues at coordinate 207 of CALATC010000217.1, forward strand.
AAAATTGAAGTTGAGCCAGTTTTCGGTCAAATGAAGCGCAATTTTGGCATGCGCAGAACTCATGTTAGAGGTAAAAATGCAGTTCATAATGACATTGGTCTGCTCTTTTTAGGGATGAATTTGCAGAGATTAAGGAAATATATCTTAAATAATAAGAATCAAGGGTGGTTTATCTCCCTTGATTTTACTGAATTTATTAAAAAGCACGTCCTAATTTTGATTTCAGTCAAAATCGGGACGTGCTTTCTTCTATTTTTGAGACTTACTGCCCAGCCTCTTTTTCTAAAAATTATTTTTATATAAATACCATCCGCTAAACATTGCAACGATACTCATAAAGGCACTTACCATATAAAATGGAGCAATAAACGGATTCCAATTCAACCATTCAGGGAGTTTCGTCATAATAACCGGAGTCAAAATTACCCCAATATTCCCTCCAACTAACACAATACTAGTTGTTAAATTAATCTCTTCTTTTTCAAAAATTTTAGAAATAAAATAGAAAATATAAGACATCGTGCCTACAAAACTTACCCCAATTAAAACACTTGCTACATAATATAAAATGGTCTGTTTAAAGAAAATAAAGATTAAACTACCAATCACCATACTAAGTAGCATCATCGGCAATGTTAATTCTCCAACTTTTTTCAATAACATTCCAAAAATAAAGCCAGCAATCGTTCCACTTAAGGCTAAAATCGTTAATAAATTTCGAGATAGAGCTACTTCTAATTGATAATGCATTAAAATAAGTGATGGAATTTTAATCGTTAATCCCATATAACTCACTCCAACTACAAATGTAAGAAGTGTTAACATAACGGTCGCTAAACGAATGTTACCTTTTTTCTTAACACGTTGTTCTATTGGAGTATTTGGAACATATTGATAAAATAATAGGAAAATTGGAATCGCAATTAAATAAGTTAAAAATACCGTACGTTCACCAAACAGTAATAAGTAACCTGATAAAAATGTCGTTAGTGCTTTCCCAATATTTAAGAAAGCCGTTCTCATCCCAATCATGGTTGCTTTTTCATCCGATTCAAAAAAGTCACTCATCAAACTAATCGACAGAGAATTAAATAATCCAATCCCTGCTCCTAACAACATTCGACTAATCATCACTAATTTAAAATTCGTTAAAAAGGCTGGAAGAGGTCCAAAAATAATAATCAAACCAATTCCCAATAATACGGTATTCTTTTTCCCAATTTTATTCATGACAAGATTACTAATTAACACAAAAATCGTAATCATCATTGCTGGAATCGTCGCTAAACTTTCCACAGAAGCCAATCCTAGTTCTGAATTCATCCCATGGTAATACTCGTATAATTTAGGCAAAACAGGTGAGATGGCCAAATGAGACATTAATAATGTCGAAATACTCACTAATGAAAATTTTGAAATAGTTGATAACTTCATACACATAACTCCTAAAAAAACATTAGTATCTATTTTACTGAATGATGCTAAGAATCGTCAAGTGTCGGTAAAATTCTCCTATTCTCTTAATCCATCCCATAAAACAACTCGCCCGTTCTGTAAAGACTTTTGTACGTCAATAATTCTTTGATTCGAACTTCCTCTAAATTGCAATGTTAAATCTCTTTTTTTAATATCAAATCTTCCGTCTACTAAAATATCAAGTTCTTGTAGTAATGCTTTTTTATCGGGTGTTTCTAACTGTAACTCTTCCCAAGTATAGCCTGTCCATGACCAAATATCTTTAGAATGCCCATAAACACTTCGTAATTTACGAACAAGAGACAGACATACTTTCGTATTTAAAAAAGGTTCTCCGCCTAATAAGGTCAATCCTTGGCAATAACTAGCGCCAATATCTTGAATAATTTGTTCTTCTAATTCTTCTGTATAAAGAATTCCTGTATTAAAATTTTGTGCTTTGATATTATAACAACCTTCACAGGCAAATAAACAGCCACTCACATATAAAGAACAACGCACACCTTCTCCATCTACAAAATTAAAAGGCTTATAACTAGCAATTTTTCCTTTAGAATATTGCTGACTTGTCCATTCCCCCGGTTTTGGAAACTTCATACCCAATCCTCCTAATTTCTTAGATTTCGTTCATTGGAGAGATGTTTAACCCGTGATTTAATTTCTTGATGTCTTCCGTGAACCATAGGGCGAGCTTGAGGATTTCCTAAGTAACCACAAGTTCGTTTAACAACATCACAAGTTTTCGGATTTCTATTTTTACAAATTGGACATTCAAATCCTTTTGCAGTTGGTTCAAACTCCCCTTCATACCCACATTCATAACAACAATCAATAGGTGTATTCGTTCCAAGATAACCTACTCTTTCATATGCATAATCCCAAACTGCTTCAAGCCCTTTTGGATTTTGTTTCATAACAGGATATTCGCAATAATGAATAAATCCACCTGAAGAATAAACGGGATAATCTTTTTCGAACTCAATTTTTTCAAATGGAGTTGGAGACTTTCTCACATCATAATGGAAACTATTGGTATAATATTCCTTATCTGTAATATCTGCTACAGCACCAAATTTTTCTTGATCTAATCGACAGAAACGATCTGTTAAACTTTCACTTGGCGTTGCATATACACTAAAATGATAGTCATATTCATCCGACCATTCCTTTGTTTTCTCGCTCAATCGTTTCACAATATTTAAGGTAAATGCTTTTGCTTCTGGATTTGTTTCCCAACAATTTCCAAAAAAGACAGTAGCCGTTTCATATAAGCCAATATATCCAAGAGATACTGTTGCACGACGATGTTTGAATACTTCGTCTACTGGTTCATCATTCATCAATCGTTTTCCAAATGAACCATAGCGATATAAAATAGGCGCATTCGCTGATTTAGCCTCTTTACAGCGTTCTACACGGTACACTAATGCATCTTTACAGATTTGCAATTTTTCTTCTAAAATAGTCCAAAATTGCTCTTTGTTACCATCTGATTCTAATGCAATTCTTGGAAGGTTTAGGGTCACAACTCCTAAATTCATTCTTCCATCCGAAACATCTTCACCTTTTTCATTTTTCCAACCTTGTAAAAATGATCGACAACCCATCGGCACTTTAAAACTACCCGTAATTCGAACAATTTGTTCATAATTTAAAATATCTGGATACATTCTTTTGGTCGAACATTCTAATGCTAATGTTTTGATATCATAATTCGAATCCGTTTGTTCTAAATTCACACCACGTTTTAACGTAAAAATTAATTTAGGGAAAATGGCAGTTCTTTGTTCTTTCCCAATCCCTTTAATTCTTACTTTTAAGATTGCTTTTTGAATTTCTCGTTCAAATAATGACATCCCTAATCCAAATCCTAATGTTGTAAATGGGGTTTGACCTTGAGAAGTATAAAGCGTATTAATTTCATACTCTAAGGACTGCATGGCATCATAAATATCTTTTTTCGTTTTTTCTAATGCATATGCTTCTTGTTTTTCTTCTCCTTCTACCCATTTTTTAGCATCTTGTAAATGTTTTTCATAATTCAACTTTGCATAAGGTGCTAATACTTCATCAATACGATTAGCAGAACATCCTCCATATTGGCTTGAAGCAACATTCGCAATAATTTGCGCCATTTGAGCAGTAGCTGTTTGTATTGATTTAGGACTTTCGACATTCGCATTTCCAATTTTAAAGCCATGTTCAAACATTTCCTTAAAATCAATTAAACTACAATTCGTCATTGGTAAATAAGGATGATAATCTAAGTCATGATAATGAATATCCCCTTTTAAATGGGCATTTGCAACATGTGGAGGAAGCATTTTTAATCCGAAGGCTTTTCCTACCGTTCCAGCCATCAAATCTCGTTGCGTATTAAAGACTTCACTATCTTTATTTGCATTTTCATGAATAATACTCACATCTCTTTGACTCAATTTTGTTAATCGTTGAGTAACATCCATTTCTTTTTCTCTTTTTTTATCCCATTCAATTCGATTGGCAAGAAATTGATTCGCTAATACCGTTTCGCCTTCTTGTTTCAAACACTCTAGAATCACAGCTTCTATCTCTTCTGATTTGATTTCACTTTTTGCTAAACTTTCAATTTTTGATAAAACCGTATCCACTATACTATCTAATACTTCCTTTCGATTCATTGAAAGTTCACCATATAAACTTTTTTCAGCTCTTTCTAATCCGTGAAAGATTTTTTGACGATGGAATGTCTCTACTCTTTCATCTCTTTTCTTTACAAGCATTACACTCAAGCTCACTCCTCCTTTACTTTTTTATTACCTCCACTATCATACACCTACATATTGTGTTTTTCAACAAAAATCAAAACTATATATAGTATTTATTTCCGTAAAAAAACTTCTATAGAAACTCTCGTCTCTATAGAAGTTTAATCTTAAACTCTCTACGCTAATGAAGAACCCTCACTACTATCATACTCCCTATGAATTTCTTCTTTTTAACTTAGAAAAATTTTAATGCTCTGGCTTAATTTCTTTACCTGCTACGGTCGTTGTTTTCAATAAAGCCTGAAGATTTTCTTTCATTACTGAAATATAATCATCACCCTTATCCATTTCTTCTTTTGTTAAAGATTCTAATGGATTTAACACCTCTAACACTACTCCCGTTTCTGTGGCTAGAGTCTTCGCAATTTTTTCTGATGCATTTTCTTCAAAATAAATATAACGAATTTCATTTTCTTTAATATACTTCGTTAATTCAGCTAGACGAGCTGGTGAAGGTTCTGCTTCTGGAGAAATTCCTGCAATTCCCACTTGATTCAAACCATAATCTGTCGCTAAATATCTAAACGCTGTATGTTGTGTCACAAAATTCTTTTGCTTCGCATCTTTTAAAGCTGTTGTGTACTCATTATCTAACTGCGATAATTTTTCTAAATATGCTTGTGCATTTGTTTTAAATGCAGATGCTTTTTCAGGAAATGCTTCGCTTAATTGAGCTGTAATTTTTTCAACTAATAATTTTGCTTTTTTAGGAGATAACCATACATGTGGATCAAACTCATGTTCATGTTCGTCATGATGTTCTTCACCTTCGTGATCATGGTCGTCTTCAATTGGCAATAACTCCATATCTTTTGTTGCTTTAATTTCTTTAACTTTTGAATCTGTTAAACTCTTCATCACTGTTGGAACCCAAGTTTCCATATTTTCATTATCATAAACTAAAGCATCTGATTGTGAGATTTTTGCAATATCTTTTGCAGTTGGATCATATTCATGTGGTTCAGTTCCTGCACTTATTAATAATGTCACATTGCCTTCTTCCCCAACGATATTTCTAGTGAAGTCATACATTGGGAAAAATGTTGTCATAATATTTAATTTAGATTCTTTTTGAGGTTTTGTAGAAGTAGTTGGTTGTGAACAAGCTCCTAATAAGAATGCCGCTCCTAAAACTGCTACAATTTTTTTACTTACTTTCATGATTTTACTCCTCTTATTTTTTCTTTCCACGTTTCGATTCATGAATTAATTTTAACGCACGTTTACGAGTTTTAATATTTGGACTTTTCATTTGTCTATATGCTGTTGCTAAATCTTGTTTCATTTCTTTCCCTCCATTACTTTCTTTGAATTACCAGCTTGCTTTTACAACACCTGGAATTAAGCCTTTATGAGCTAAATCACGGAATTTAATTCTTGAAATTCCGAATTTTCTCATATAAGCTCTTGGTCGACCATCAACTTTATCTCTATTTTTTACACGGTTTGGATTTGAATTAATCGGTAATTTACGAAGTGCTTCATAATCTCCTGCTTGTTTTAATTCATATCTAAGTTGTGCATATTTTTCTACTAATGCTAATTGTTTTTCGTGTTTAGCAATTTTTGACTTTTTAGCCATTTGTTCTCCTCTTTTCGTTTTGACTTTTTCTTAAATCGTAACATTTACGTTTTATGATTATAGCAGTTCTTTTTTTATTTTGCAATAGGTATTTTATGTTTTTTCACAGAAAATGAAAAAACTGTTGGCATAATACCAACAGTTTTCATTTTCATTATTGTTTTAATCGACGATGTTTTGAAACACCAATACGGTTAATCGCTTTGTTCAATGCAATTTTCGCACGTTCTACTTCACTCTTAGAACACTCTTTATTTTGAATAATTGCTTCTGCTTTATCACGCGCTTGTTCTGCACGATTGACGTCAATATCACGTGCACGTTCAGCAACGTTAGCAATAACCGTTACGACATTATCACGTACTTCCATAATTCCGCCACCGATTGCAATATAATCAGTAGGAGAATCTTCTAAGAAACGTTTTACTCGTAATTCACCAATTTTTAACGGTAACATGATTGGCGCATGATTTGGAAGAATCGTAATTCCCCCATCAATAGCTTCAGCACTAACCGAATAAGAGCGGTGATTATAGACTTTTCCTTCTGGAGTCGTTACGACGACTAAAAGTTCTCGATTTTCAAGCATGATTAATTACCTCCTCGGTAACCTGCCGCTTGTGCTTTTTTAAGAACATCTTCAATCGGTCCAACATTACGGAATAAGTCTTCTGGAATATCATCATATTCCCCATCAATAATTCCTTTAAAGCCACGTACTGTATCTTTAATAGGAACATATGAACCTGGTTGACCTGTAAATGCTTCTGCAACGTGGAAGTTTTGAGATAAGAAGAATTGAATTCTTCTTGCACGGTTTACAATAATCTTTTCACTATCAGATAATTCATCAATCCCTAAAATAGCGATAATATCTTGTAATTCACGATAACGTTGTAACATTTGTTGAACTTTCATAGCTACTTCATAGTGTTCTTCTCCTACAATATCAGGAGTTAAAGCACTTGAAGTTGAAGCTAATGGATCCACCGCTGGGTAAATCCCTTGTTCTGTTAAACGACGCTCTAAGTTCGTTGTAGCATCTAAATGGGCAAATGTTGTAGCTGGCGCTGGGTCAGTATAGTCATCGGCAGGAACGTAGATTGCTTGAATGGATGTAATAGATCCATCTTTTGTTGAACTAATACGTTCTTGTAATTGTCCCATTTCAGTTGCTAATGTTGGTTGATACCCTACCGCTGACGGCATACGACCTAATAGGGCAGATACTTCTGAACCGGCTTGAGTAAAACGATAAATATTATCAATGAATAATAATACATCTTGTTTTTGCTCATCACGGAAGTGTTCAGCAATTGTTAACCCTGTTAAAGCAACACGCATACGAGCTCCTGGTGGTTCATTCATTTGTCCAAATACCATGGCAGTTTTAGCAGATACACCTGACTCTTGCATTTCATGGTAAAGGTCATTCCCTTCACGAGTACGTTCTCCTACACCCGTGAATACAGAAATACCACCTAATTCTTCAGCAATATTATGAATTAATTCTTGGATTAATACCGTCTTACCTACTCCGGCACCTCCGAATAATCCAATCTTACCACCTTTTAAGTAAGGTGCTAATAAGTCAATAACTTTAATACCTGTTTGTAGAATTTCGTATTGGCTACTTAATTGTTCAAATTTAGGCGCTGGTTTATGAATTTCATCACGTCTAAAATCTTCAGGAAATTTCTCCCCTAAATCAATTGTATCTCCTAATACATTAAATACACGTCCTAAAGTTTCTGTTCCAACTGGAACACTAATTGTACGTCCTAAATCAATAACTTTCATGCCTCGTTGAAGACCATCAGTTGATTCCATGGCAATTGTACGTACAGCACCATCCCCTAATTCAACAGCTGTTTCAAGCGTAATTGTTTTTTTATGCCCTTCGCCATCTTCTTTAATAACATGTAGGGCATTGTGAATATCAGGCACGCCTTCTTCTAAAGGAAATACAACGTCCACAACTGGTCCAACAACTTGTAAAATTTCTCCAGTTCTCAAAAAATTTCCTCCTTTCACTCTTACTGTTCTTCTAGAGCTGCTGCTCCGCCAACGATTTCAGTTATTTCTTGTGTTATTTGTGCTTGACGACGTTGGTTTAAATCTTGTGTCAAATCACTAATTAAATCTCTCGCATTATCCGTTGCACTTCTCATAGCTGTCATACGTGAAGCATGTTCAGCTGCTTTGGCATCGATAATCGCCCCATAAATAAGAGATTCTGCATATTGAGGCAATAATGTTTCCATAATAATTTCTTTATTTGGCTCAAAAATATAATCTAACTCATATTCTTTCGCTTCATCTTCATCTAAGTCAATAATTGGTAACATTTTTTCAACACGATAATTTGATAATAATGCATTCACATGGTGATTATAACAAACATAAAATGCATCAAATTCACCTTGTCTAAACATTTGTACCGCACTACTTACAATTTTACGTACTTCTTCAAATGATGGAATATCACTGACATCATTAATTTCTAAACGAACATCAATGCCCATCTTTTTAAAGAAGCGACTTGCAGCTCCACCAATCGTTAAAATCACATACTCATCTTTTGAATCATGATCGGTTTGCAACATTTCACGAGTTGCTTGGAAAATAGAAGAATTATAACTTCCAGCTAAACCTTGGTCTGAAGAAATGACTAAATACCCTGTTTTTTTCACAGGTCTTTCGATTAATAAATCATGATAATCAATAAATGATTCCTCTTCTTTTGAATCAATTTGTTCATCTGTTTCTTCTACTTTCACATTTTGTTCAGCATATAATAAGTGCGTTACAACTTCACGAATTTTTTCAGCATAATCATGATAACGGCGAACGGCTTGTTCAGACTTAGCTAGTTTTGAAGCAGAAACCATTTGCATAGCACTTGTAATTTGACTTGTTTTTTTCGTTGAAATAATTCGCTTCTTCAAGTCGTTTAATGAAGACGCCATACAATTCACCTCTTCTTTCTAGTTCGCATTACTTTTAACGTTCGTATAGATGAATTTGTTTAAACTTGTCAATCACTTGGTAGAAAGCTTCTTCATCTGGAATTTTTTCTTCATCACGAATACTTGCTAAAATGTCAGCATGTTCATGTTCTAAATGATGATACAATGCTTTTTCGAAATCTTTCAATCTTTCAATTGGAATAGAATCTAAGACTCCATGTGTTAATGCAAATAAAATTGATACTTGATGTTCAATTGGTAATGGTCTATGAACATCTTGTTTTAATACTTCTACGGTTCTCTTACCACGATTTAATTTTTGTTGAGTTGCCGCATCTAAATCAGAACCAAATTGTGTGAAGGCTTCTAATTCACGGTAACTTGCTAAGTCGATACGTAATGTACCTGAAACTTTTTTCATCGCTTTAATTTGCGCAGATCCTCCTACACGTGATACAGATAATCCGGCAGATAAACCTGGACGAACACCTGAATAGAATAAATCACTTTCTAAGAAGATTTGACCATCTGTAATAGAAATTACGTTAGTAGGAATATAAGCAGAAATATCTCCCGCTTGAGTTTCAATAATTGGTAAGGCTGTTAATGAACCGCCCCCTAATTCATCATTTAACTTCGCTGAACGTTCTAATAAACGAGAGTGTAAATAGAATACATCCCCTGGATACGCTTCACGGCCTGGAGGACGACGAAGTAATAATGAAATTTCACGGTAAGCTGCTGCTTGTTTTGATAAATCATCATAAACAATTAATACATCTTTTCCGTTATACATAAATTCTTCTCCCATTGCAGTTCCTGCATAAGGAGCAATATATAGCATTGGAGCTGGTTGTGAAGCACTAGCAGATACAACTGTTGTATAATCCATTGCTCCATAACGTTTTAAAGTTTCTACTAAAGCTTTTACAGTAGATTCTTTTTGTCCAATTGCAACATAAATACATAAAGTATCTTTACCTTTTTGGTTTAAAATTGCATCTATAGCAATACTTGTTTTACCTGTTTTTCTGTCTCCGATAATTAATTCCCTTTGACCTTTACCAATTGGAACTAAAGCATCGATTACTTTTAATCCAGTGGCTAATGATTGGTGCACACTTTTACGTTGCATTACACCAGGTGCTTCATTTTCTACTGGACGACGTTTTGTTGTTTCAAGAGCTCCTAAGCCATCAATTGGACGACCTAAAGCATCCACAACACGACCAATCAAAGCATCCCCTACAGGAACGTCTAAAATACGACCTGTACGACGCACTGATTCTCCTTCATGGATATTTTCATAAGTACCAAAGATAATAACACCGACATCATTTTTCTCTAGATTTTGTGCCATACCATAAGTACCATTTGCAAATTCTACTAATTCACCAGCCATGACATTGGTAAGACCGATGACACGAGCAATTCCGTCCCCAATAAATGAAACTTCACCAATTTCTTCAATATGTTGTTCCGCTTCAAAGGAATTAATTTGGTTGCGGATTCCTGCTGTGATATTACCGAATTCCGTATCCATTGTCTCACCCCTTCAATCCTGTTTGACTAATTTTCTTTTTAAACTGTTCAAGTTTATATAATAATGTTCCGTCTAATAAATATTCTTTTGTCTTTAATTTCACTCCACCAATGACGCTTGAATCAACCGTATTGACGAATGAATCATACTCTTTTCTCATTTTCTTTTGAAAAGCTTCTGCAATACGATTCATTTGTTCTTCTGTTAGTGGAACTGCTGAAATCATTTCAAGTCGATTCGCTGAATAAATATCAAGAAAAGCTTCGATTGCTTCAATTAGATAAGCAGATTTATCAGGGTGTAAATAAGATTTTAAATAATCTTGTGTACTACTTGATAAATTCGAAACAGCTTCTTGTAATAATGCCATTTTTTCTTCAACGGATACTTGCTCTAAATGCATTAATTGACGAAAGCGTGCAGTATTTTGAATTCCGTCTAATACTTCTTGTAATTCTTCTGTAACTGTTTTTAAATTCCCGTCATATTTGACTTGACCATAAAAATGACTGGCTGCTTTGACTACTTCTTTATGAAATTTCACCATCAGCTTTCCAACCCTTCAATAAAGGATTCAATCACATCTTGATGTGTCTGCTCAGTCAATTCTTTATTTAAAATTTGGCTTGCAAGTTGAACAGATAAATCTACAATTTGATCTTGCATTTGCGCCAAAGCACGTTGTTTCATGGAATCTACTTCACGTTGTCCATCTAATTTCATTCTAGATACGACATCTCGTCCTTCTTTAATCATTTCATCTTGCATTTTTGAAGCTGCTTCTCTAGTCGAATTTAAAATTTCTTGACCTTTTACTTCTGCATTATGAATGATTTCTTTTGCATTTGCTTGAATTTCTTCAGCTGCTTTACGTTTCTTTTCAGCTTCTTCTAAATCTTTACTAATTTTTTGACGACGAGCTTCTAACATCGCTTCAATTTTATCCCAAGCAAAATATTTTACTAAAAATAGTAATAAAATAATTGAAATTAAGACAACAAGTGTATCCCCTAGAACAGTGCTAACTGTTAACATATACTGAAACATCCATCATCCCTCCTTTTCAACAAATTTATCAAATAAACTGATTATTTGATGAAAACTAGGATTAAAGCGATTAATACTGCGAAGATAGGCATCGCTTCGATTAAGGCTACCCCAACGAACATTGTTGAACGTAATTCATTGCTCATTTCTGGTTGGCGTGTCATTGATTCAATTGTTTTTACGATAACTGCTTGGTTACCAAAAGCGGCTGCTAAAGCTGCCCCTGCTACTGCGATTGCTGCTGCTAATTCTGTCATAAGTTAATTCCTCATTTCTAAAAATTATTCGTGTTCTACTTTATGTGCAATGTACACCATTGTTAATGTACAAAATACATAGGCTTGAATTGCTCCGATAACTACAGAAAATCCTTGCCAAACAATTCCTAATGGAATTGCAAAAATATATGTTAAGATTCCGAAACTGGATGAGAACATCACAATTAATCCTAACAATACTTCACCTGCATAAATATTTCCGTAAAGACGGAATGCAAGTGTAATTGTATTTGTAAACTCTTCAATTAATTTAATCGGTAACATTAAAGACATTGGACTCAAATAAGAGTTTTTAATATAGCCTTTAAATCCCATTTTTTGAACACCAGAATAGTGTGCAATTAATGTCGTCATCAATGATAACGCCAAACACACAACTGGACTTGCCGTTGGAGAAGCAAAATAACTATGTTCTCCATAATGGAAATAAATGACCAAACCGACCATATTGGCGATTAAAATAAATGAGAAGAGTGAAAATACATATAAGTAATATGACTTGCCCGTTTCTTCATCTACTGCACTGTTTACAATCCCTTTTGTGAAATCCATCAGAGATTCAAAAACATTTTGCATCTTTCCTGGTTTCATAGAAACATTTCTAGAAGATACAATTGAAAAAATTGTTACTACTAATAATGTTACAAGACAAGAAAGTAAGATTGGAACTGAAAAAGACAAACCAAAAAATTCTATCGTTTTTGGTAAAGCTTCCATAACTCATACTCCCTTACTTATTCCAAATAAAAAACTGACAATTTTCACTTATCGCATGCATTGCTTAAACGGTGATTATTGTCAGATTTCGTGGCAATAGTCAGACGCATAAGCGTGACTACGATTTTATTTATTTGGTTCCAAATAGGCGATCACCAGCATCGCCCAATCCTGGAAGGATATAGCCGTTTTCATTTAATCGCTCATCTAATGCCGCAGCATAGATATCAATTTCTGGATGTGCATCTTGAAGGACTTTTACTCCTTCAGGTGCTGCTACAAGACAACAAAACTTAATCGAATTTGGTTGCGCTCCACGTTTTAGTAACGCATCAATCGCAGCCACCGCCGAACCTCCAGTAGCTAACATTGGGTCAACTACAAATAATTGTCTTTCAGAAATATCTGAAGGCAATTTAACGAAATACTCAACAGGTTGCAATGTATCATGATCACGGTACATTCCGACATGTCCAATTTTGGCAGCTGGAATTAATTCTAAAATTCCGTCAACCATTCCTAAACCAGCACGTAAAATAGGAATAATAGCAACTTTTTTACCAGCTAAAGTCTTCAATGTTGTTTTCACTAAAGGTGTTTCAATCTCAACATCCTCTAATGGCAAATCTCTCGAAACTTCATATGCCATTAACATTGAAATTTCATTTACAACCTCACGAAAGACTTTTGTTCCACAATCTTTTTGTCGAATCATCGTTAACTTATGTTGGATTAACGGATGATCTAACACATGAAAATTACCCATCTTGCTTACCCCTTCCATAATATATTTTCACTATTTGTTATTCTACAAAAAAAACAATCAAAATACTAGTATATAAATAGGAAAAAAAGAGTTTTTTTCTTAAAATTTCATTAAGAAAATAGTGTTTTCATTATTTATGTGACTGATTACATCATGTTATTCATACAATGGAAATTTTTTTGTCAATTCTTCTACAGATTGACGAATTTCGTCTAATTTCCCTTCATCATTTGCAGAAGATAGTGTTTCTACAATTAATTGTGCTACTTTCTTCGCTGCTTCTTTATCAAAGCCACGAGTGGTAATAGCTGCTGTTCCGACACGAATACCACTTGTTTTCATTGGTGGCAGTGGGTCAAATGGAATCGCATTTTTATTTACTGTAATTCCTACACTGTCTAATAATTCTTGAGCTTCTTTCCCGTTCAAGCCAGTAGAAGTAATATCTAATAATAATAAATGATTATCTGTTCCACCAGAAATTGGACGAATACCACTTTCATTAAAGACTTCCGCCATTGCTTTTGCATTTTCAACAACATGCTCGATATACTCTCCAAATGCTGGTTGAAGTGCTTCATGGAAGGCAACTGCTTTAGCCGCAATCACATGTTCTAATGGCCCACCTTGGATACCAGGGAAAATAGCACTATTAATTTTTTTCGCAAATTCTTGCTTCGCTAAAATTAAGCCACCTCTTGGTCCGCGTAAAGTTTTATGTGTTGTTGAAGTGACAACATCTGCATACGGAACCGGATTTTGGTGAGCTCCTTTTGCAACTAATCCTGCAATATGCGCCATATCTACCATGAAGTATGCATCAATACTTTTAGCGATTTCACTAATACGTTTGAAATCAATTTCTCTTGGGTAGGCAGAAGCTCCTGCAACAATTAGTTTTGGACGTTCTGTTTTAGCAATTTCTTCTAAAGCATCATAATCAATCATTTCTGTTTCTGGATTCAATCCATACGCAATAAAATCATAATCTTGACCAGAGAAATTGACTCCCATTCCATGGGTCAAATGTCCACCATGACTTAAATCCATTCCTAAAATTTTATCTCCTTTTGAAACAAGCGCTCGATAAGCCGCCATATTCGCTTGAGAACCAGAATGGGGTTGAACATTGGCATATTCCGCTCCGAATAATTCTTTTACACGGTCAATTGCTAATTGTTCAATTACATCAACATATTCACATCCACCATAATAACGGCGATTTGGGTAACCTTCTGCATATTTATTTGTTAAAATGCTACCTTGCGCTCGTAATACAGCAAGTGAAACGAAGTTTTCTGAAGCAATTAATTCAATCCCATGCTTTTGACGCTGGGCTTCTTTTTCAATTGCCTCAAACACTAGTGTATCTTCTTTAAACTGTGTCATTAGCTTCACTCCTTTTCTTCTATAGAATTATTCTAACATAGTTTATGTGTATCATCAAAATTAGCAACTTATGTTAACTCCATAATAGAACATTCTTCTATCTTTCTTTTTTAGTAAAACTAGACGCTTTTTCTAATCGATTCATATACGCCAATCCTGCGCCTTCTTTAACACTTGCTTGCGCTAAAATAATCGTTGCATCTGTATGGTCTAATGAACGCAATGCATTAAATAAATGATGATTCATATCTGCAACAGAATCTTTTTCTCCTAATGAATAAGACTCATTCACAGTTGACTTCACTGCTTCTAAAACATCATCTGTCACCATGACTGCAACTTTTTCTCCGTTTTCTTGATACTCTCCAATTAGTGAATGCCAAAACTCTATCGAACCTTCCACCACCACAACAGGCGTCGTTGGAGCATAGTGGCGATATTTCATTCCTGGAGATTTAGGAGTTACTTTTTCTCCCGTTGTTGTCTTCATATATTCTACTAATGGTCCAATAATTGGTTCAATTTCTTCTTTTGTAATTACGCCTGGTCGTAATATGACTGGACCTTCTTCATTCGTTAAATCAATGACTGTAGATTCAACACCGACACTTGTATCTCCACCATCTACAATCCCCGCAATTCTTCCGTCCATATCTTCTACCACATGTTGAACTCTTGTCGGACTTGGCTTTGTCGATTGATTGGCACTTGGACCAACTAATGGTATCCCAACTTTTTCAATTAATGATAATGTCAACTCATGATTTGGCATTCTAAATGATACGGTCGGTAATCCTGCTGATAATGCTGGTGCATAAATGCCAGGTTTCGCTTTTAAAATCATCGTCAATGGTCCTGGCCAAAAATGTTCCGCTAATAATTTCGCATTTTCTGGAAATTCTTCAACAGTATCCATCACTTGGTCTACAGAATGTACATGAACAATTAACGGATTATCACTTGGTCTTCCTTTAGCTTGAAACACTTTTAAGACCGCTTCTTGACTCGTTGCAATCGCTCCTAATCCGTACACCGTTTCTGTTGGGAAAGCTACAACTTCTCCTTCTTTCAATAAAGAAGCGGCTTTGTCTAATGTTTCTTGATGAAAAATTTGTGTATTCATGTTACTTCCTCCCTCCTACAATAATCATTCGGTCATTTCCTGATAAATCTTTATGAATACTCACTTCTCGATTCGGACAATACTGTTTAAATAATTGCTGAACAGCTTTCCCTTGCTGGAATCCAATTTCAAAAAAGGCTTGCCCTTCTTCTAATAAGTAAGTTTCTAATTTTTGAGCAATATTACGGTAAATTGCTAATCCTTTATCTTCTGCAAAAAGAGCTACTTCTGGTTCAAAACGTAAAACTGATTCATCCATCACATTTTTTTCTGAAACATCAATATAAGGTGGATTACTAATCATACATACAAATTTTTGAGGAGAAACTTCTTGAAATACATCGCTTAAATATAAAGAAACATTCTCTAGTTGGTATTTCTCTTGATTTTTCTTAGCAACTTCAAGCGCTCCTTCTGAAATATCCACGCCTTGATAAGAAAAATCAGGACATTCTAAAGCTAATGTATGAATAATACAACCTGTTCCTACTCCAATTTCTAACACTTTTCCACTAGACTGCTCAGATAAAAAAGCAATGATTTTTTCAACTAATTCTTCTGTCTCAGGTCTTGGAATTAAAGTATCGGGACTCACAATAAATTCACGCCCATAAAATTCTGCTTGCTTTGTAATATATTGCAATGGTTCAAAATTTGATAAACGGATAAGTAAGGGTTCCATCTGTTCCCATAATCCAACTACTGCAGGCTGATTCAAATGAATAAGTAACTCTGTCATTGTCCAATCATTCAAATATAAACTTAATTGACGAGCGTACCAGTCACAATCTTCTTTTGAAAAAGACGATTGTCTTTCTTGTAAAAAACAAGAAGCCCTAACTAGGACTTCCTGATTCGTTGGATTAGTTATTTCCATTATTTAATTGCTCCAATTTTTCAGTGTGATCGTATAAAATTAATGCATCAACAATTTCATCAATTTTTCCTGCAAGAACTTGGTCTAATTTTTGTAACGTTAATCCAATACGGTGATCTGTCACACGGTTTTGAGGGAAATTGTATGTACGAATACGTTCTGAACGATCCCCAGTACCAACGGCAGATTTTCTATTAGCATCATATTCTGATTGAGCTTCTTGAGAGATTTTATCGTATACACGAGCACGTAATACTTTCATCGCTTTCTCTCTGTTTTTTAATTGAGAACGTTCATCTTGCATCGCTACGACAATACCTGTTGGTAAGTGAGTTAAACGAACGGCAGAAGCTGTTTTATTAACGTGTTGTCCACCCGCACCAGAAGCATGATAAATATCCACACGAATATCTTTATCTTCTAATTCGATTTCTACTTCTTCTGCTTCAGGCATAACTACAACTGTTGCAGTTGATGTATGCACACGACCTTGTGATTCAGTTGAAGGAACACGTTGTACACGGTGAGCTCCTGATTCATATTTTAATTTAGAGAATACATTATCCCCTGTAATCATTAAAATAACTTCTTTATAGCCACCAATACCTGTAATGTTAGCATCCATTACTTCTACACGCCAACCTTGAGATTCCGCATATTTTTGGTACATTGCTAATAAATCTCCCGCAAATAATGCTGCTTCATCTCCACCGGCAGCTCCACGAATTTCCATAATAATGTTTTTGCCATCATTTGGATCTTCTGGTAATAATAAGAATTTAATTTTTTCTTCTAATTCTACTTTTTCTTTTTTAAGAGAAGCTAATTCTTCTTTAGCCATTTCAGCCATTTCGCTATCTAAGCCTTCTCCTAGCATTTCTTCAGTATCGCCAATTTCTTCCACTACTTGTTGATAACGTTTAAAAGTTTCAACTTTTGGACGCAAATTAGACTCTTCTTTTGTTAATTCCATAAAACGTTTTGTATCGCTAATGACATCTGGGTCACTTAATAACTCAGATAACTCATCATAACGAATAATAAAACTATCTAATTGATCAAACATAATTTCCTCCTTAAGCTCTTTCTTCACCTGGGTGTGAATAGTGATAACGACAAACAGGATAATACGATTCATTCCCGCCAATTTGAATTTGTTCACCTGTATAAACAGGTTTTCCATCTACGACACGCATATTCATACTTGCCTTTTTATGGCAGTACCAGCAAATCGTTTTAATTTCCTCAATTTTATCAGCATATAATAATAAATATTTAGAACCGGTAAATAATTCATTTTGGAAATCATTTTTCAATCCAAAAGCCATTACTGGAATATCCAAAATATCTACAATATGCGCTAAATCTAAAATATGTTCTCTACTTAAAAATTGAGATTCATCAATTAAAATACAAGCAGGTTTCACCTCTTGTTCTTTTACAATAGCAATAATATCTGTTTCATCATAAATTGGAATTGCTTGTCTTCGAATTCCGATACGACTAGAAACATATCCTACTTCATCACGGTCATCGATTGCACTAGTAAATAATAATACAGATTTATTTTGTTCTTCATAATTATGAGCAACTTTTAAAATTTCAATCGACTTTCCACTATTCATTGCACCGTATTTAAAAAACAATTGTGCCACAATTTTAACCTCCTGACACTTTTATATACCTTTAACATCTTACGATAATATCGAGAGTTGTGCAACGAAAAACTGTTAAAAATCATTATGAACTTTTTCATATAATTCCAAACAAATTCTTATTCATTTCTTAATAAGAAAAGAAGCGAATTGTATTCCTTTTCAGTGATTTTATGCTACAATAAAAAAGAATATTTTTTGAAAGGATGCACGTTTTGTGAATATACGTACCAAATTTGCCATTGAAGCGGGAAAATTGACTCGCTGGGCACTTAAAACTTTTACAAATGGTGGAAGTAGTTTCCCAGGAAAAGTAGCTCATGCTATTGATCCACATATTTTAAAACATTTATCAGATCATTATGAAGTCATTATTGTTAGTGGAACAAACGGAAAGACTTTAACGACATCATTAATCGTTCAATTATTAAAACAAAAATATCCAAATATTTTAACGAATCCAACTGGAGCAAATTTAACACAAGGAATTGTCTCTACATTCTTAAATCATACTCCTGTTAAAGGTAAAAAAAATATTGCTGTATTAGAAGTTGACGAAGCAACGATTAAACATATTACACCATTTATTCAACCAAAATTATTCGTATTTACAAATATTTTTCGTGATCAAATGGATCGCTTTGGTGAAATTTATACAACTTACCAATATATGTTAGATGGTGCAAGCTTCGCTCCTGAAGCTACTATTTTATCAAATGGAGATGCACCAATTTTTAATAGCGATACTCTTCCAAATCCAAGACTGTATTTTGGATTCAATCATACAGAAGATGGTCACTATCAAGCTCATTACAATACAGATGGAATTTTATGTCCACATTGCCATTCCATTTTACAGTATAACTTTATTACGTATAGTAATTTAGGAAAATATTACTGTCCTAACGGAGATTTCAAACGTCCTGAATTAGACTATGCCGTGACAGAATTAACAGAATTATCTCTAACAAAATCTTCTTTTAAAATTGATGGATTTGATTTTTCACTTCCAATTGGTGGACTATACAACATCTATAATGCCCTAAGTGCTTATGCTACAGCTAGATTTTTCGGCTTAACTCCTGAAGAAATTCAAGCAGGATTTGGACAAGCTCAAAGAGTCTTCGGTCGTCAAGAAACCTTTACACTAGAAGATAAAGAAGTCATGATTAACTTAATTAAAAATCCAGTAGGATTTAACCAAATCGTCCAACTACTTGGCTATGAAAAAGATGAATTTTCACTTGCTGTTTTATTAAACGATAACTACGCAGATGGACAAGATATTAGTTGGATTTGGGATGGTGAGTTTGAAGAACTTGCAAAACTTACACCAAAACAAACCTATATTGGAGGAATTCGAGTAGACGACTTAGAAACTCGAATGGAAGTTGCAGGATTTACAACGCTCACAAAAACAGAAAATAATGATGATTTAATTGAAAAATTAAAATCAGTACCAACGAAAAAAATCAATATTTTAGCAACTTATACGGCATTATTACAACTCCGTAAAGACTTAGCTAAACATGGTTACTTGAAAGAAGGAATGACTTCATGAAAATAAGAATTTGTCATTTATACGGAAACTTAATGAATACTTATGGAGATAACGGAAATCTACTCATGCTCCAACATCGTGCCAAAAAATTAGGCTATGAAGTTGAAACAACATTGATTAGTTTAGGCGATCGATTCAATCCTGATGACTTTGACATCGTGATGTTTGGCGGTGGACAAGACTATGAACAAACTATCGTGGCTAAAGACTTACAATCTAAAAAAGATGCCTTAATCCATTTCATCGAAGACGATGGAGTTGTATTAGGGATTTGCGGTGGCTTCCAATTATTAGGACGTTACTACATCAATGCAGCCGGTGAAAAATTAGATGGAATTGGCGCAATTGACTGCTATACAAATGGACAATTTGACCACCGATTTATCGGAGATATTACAATTTACGATGAAGAAACAGGAGAAACATATGTTGGTTACGAAAACCACATCGGAAGAACTTATCTCTGCAAAAATCTTAAACCATTAGGTACTGTCACTAGTGGAAATGGAAATAATGATGAGGACAAAACAGAAGGAGTACATTACAGAAATGTCTTCTGCTCTTACTTCCATGGACCACTGCTCGTTCGAAATCAACATCTCGCTGATCGTATGATTGAATTAGCAGCACAACGACAATTAAGTAAACAAAAGTAAGAATAAAATAAAGAAGCATAGAAATGTTTGAGATTCATTTCTGTGCTTCTTTTTGTTTGTGTTATAATTAGTATAGGCATAAGAAAGGGAGTATAAAAAATGAAACAGAACAATAGATTTAGAGATATCGTAATACCTTTGTTAATATTAAGCTTACTAGTCTTCGCTGTTCTATTTGACGGAGAATATACGAAGCTTGCTCTTTCTATTAGCGTCATTTACTTAATGTACTTTAAAAAGGATCGCAAAAAGTAAACACATATACACTTTACCTGTATAAGACTTTCCTAAAAACATTGAATATTTTAAAAAATCAAAGGCTTAGAAACGTTGAAAAAACAACATTTCTAAGCCTTATTCATCATAAAAAATGGAGCCGGCGGGTCAACTTCTACATTTGAGATTTATTTGAAAAAGCCTTAAAATCAACGTTTTAGACTTTTGTAACATCAGATTTTATTCATTTTATTCCATTTTATCTAAAGAGTTCTCTAAAGAGTTTTCTAAACACATTAATACTACCGTCCCTATGGTGAGGATGAAAAACTACTATTCAAAAACTTAACTCATTCATTACATTATTAGCACCTAGTGTTAAATAATTAACTAAATAATACTTCTTTATCAACCAATTCGTCATCAGTATAATCGATTGTAAAAGTATCTCTTTCTATGATTGACTTAGGTGGATTTGAATGGAAAAACGGAATACTATGAACTCCCCAAATTTTTACAAATTGATTAACTCTCAATTCAGAAAGGTCAGTTTTTTCAACAGTAATAGAAACAAGACGGTCTGATACTTTAAAAGCATCAATTATCTTATTTTTCATGTTTTTCAACTCCTTTAGTTATTGTTCATAAAATTCTAAAGCCATCTTTAAATTGTTTAGTATAAAATAATTTCTCTAAGTGTTTTCTTTTTTGCTATTTCAATTATTTCTTTTAAACTTGGTTTGATTTTTCCAATTCTACCCCATGAACTCACTTTTAAAAATGTTGGTAAATAGATACCGTCTATTTTAGGCATATTTGGAGAAAGTTTATATTTTCTTCTAATTTCATCTTTATGATCCATTATGAACTGGTTACGAGGTAGACAATAGAAAATACCTTCACCAAAACAACTCAAATCTTCATCAGATATTTCAATAAGTTCTTCAGGTTTTACATAGATTGCTCTATTAACTCTATCTCTTCCACTAGTAAAAACCGTATCTATAAACTCTTTATCAAATCCCATCTTCTAACATCTCCAACCCAATTGAAATAACCATGTACTTATTTATCTTTTTGTTCTTTACGTTCTAGTTCTAAAATTTTAATTTTATTTTCCTCTGGCAGTTCCTCCCATAACTTTTTACACATTTCTATTAAGTTTACTTCTGGTTTTCCGTCTAATTTTAAAAAATGGTCTTCCATAATGGTTCACCTACATTAATTTATATTTAACACCATCATTATACAATTCTTAAAACCTCTTCTCAATATATCCCATTTAATTCAAACATTACTTAACATTCAATAAACTGTAAATAAAAAAGCACCTAACTATTGTTAAGTGCTAACGATAGGTAGGACTGTCGGGTCTCCTACATTTCTGACACATCTCATAAGAAATGCCGCGTTGGTGACAGGTTCTCAACCTCTATCTTTACAAAAAGTATAGCATTATTTTTTTCTTTTTTAAAGTTATTTTACTGCTATTGTTATTGCATCATAGCTTAATTATCCTCTTTTCCACTCTTTGCTCTTTCTATTTTCAACTCAACTAGTTTTCTAATGAATTTTTGTAATGTTTTATCAAGCATTTTTGAATATTTACCAACACTCACATTAAAATCCTTTGAGTGTGGTATATCTGATATTGGTTTATACCTAAAGGTGTTTATTAATTCATAAGTAATACTAGTGTATTCTTTATCCAAAGATGATGCCATTGATGCTTTAGTAAAATACTTTTCCAATATTAATGCTCTTTCTTCCTCTTCCAGTTGCTCCAGTACACCGTGAAATAGCTCTAATGCCACTAATTGCTCTTTACTTGCTAGATTAGTATAAGTCTGTATTAAATATATCTTTTTAAAATATATCCAACTAATAGCTGTAAACTCTTCCCCATAGTGCCAATACCTTCTACCTTTCTTTTCAATCTCAATCAATGTTTCTCATACCTTTCCATAACTTATATACAAGTAAGTTGCATCATGAATAATTATTCAACCTCTTTAAATATTGCACACCCTAAAAACAAAGCCACCTTTTCAACCGCTAAGCTTTTCACTCTATAGAACTCAGTTTCTGATATTCCTAAATCCACATAACAAGCAATCCCACTCTGATTTTTAATATAAAAGTTATAAAAAATCTGATATTCTAGCTCATCAAGGTTATTCATTGCATTTTCAAATAATGTAACAAATTCTTGATAGTCATTCTCTAAATTAAACAAAGCTGTTTTTTCGATATTTAAGTTATACAGTTTATTTGTTTTTGAATTACACGATTGCAAATCTTTTGCTCTCCTAACACCACCATTTCACTCTTATAATCAAGATATAAGCGTACTAATCACCCCTTTACAGATATAAATTACAATGAATAAACATAATCGACAAATGCCGTCAAATATAGTTTTTTGATAAAATCATTACTATCAGAAATAATATTAAACAACTTTTATCTGACAAAATCTCTGGCAATTGCTATAGTGTTTATCCCATACTATTCCATCCATACGGTTAAGGTAAAAAGTATATTTTTTCTGATTTTTTTGATGCATACTGATATTTTTAGATGAATTTCATATATAGTTTAAATCAAAAAAACAGATATGATTTCATTATCTCCATTACGTTGCAGAACATTTCATGACTTTATAAGATGTAAAAAAATAAATCCTCTTAAATTATAAAAGATGAGCATCTTATTAGACGCTCATCTTTTATGCCATACAAAAATCATTAAAACATTCTTTATTAGATGTAATTTTTTCAATTTCCTCAAGTTGTCGTTCTACCTTCAACACCTTTTGTTTCTCTTGAAGATCATTAATTAAAATACTAGTAGTTATATACCATTCTACTATCATTTCTAAATTCTCATTTGATGTTTCTAAAATTGATTTAATTTCACTAAACAATTTTTCTTTTGTATTATTATCTATTTTTTTAGTGTTATTCACTAGGTAACTTACAAATTCTTCAGAAGATTTTTTTTCTGCTTGTTTAGATAGATTATCTACTATTTGTTTTAAACATTTGTATTCATTTGGCATATCCTTTACCATTTTTCTAACAATAAATGTCTTATACATATAAGTTTTTTGTAAATCATTTAATACTATCTTTCTATGGTTTTGTTCATTTTTTATAAAGATACTCAAAAATAGAAAAATAACAAACAATATAAATACGTAAATC
>CALATC010000218.1 GCA_937891475.1 uncultured Granulicatella sp.
GAAAGAACCAGCCAAATATGATATAATATAATTTATCGATTTGACCATAACAAAATTAGATAATTTGTTCAATTAAGGAAAAATGACAAAAAAAAGACAAACAAATAGTGTTACCAATATCAAGGAAGCATTAATAGAACTCTTACTTGAAAAAGAGTATTCAAAAATTACTATTAGCAATATAACTCAAAGAGCTAATATTAGCAGGGGAACATTTTATCAACATTTTCTTGATAAAAACGACCTTGCATACACCATTGGAAATGAGACTTTACAAAAGTTTTGGAACATTCTAGCAAGAGAGAATTTAGAAAAAAAGAATATGCTTTTAGAAGCATTGAAGTGTATAGAGCTAGATTTTAAACATTTTAAAGCAATATCACAAGCACCCCATGTACAATTCAAATCTAAAGTACAACAATTAATAAGTGACATAGTGGATAGTAACCCAATCATAAAAAATAAAATTAAACAAAATACCAAAATCTCTGATAAAATTATTATTGAAGTTTTTTCAGCATCAGTTGAAACTATTATTTCTTCATGGATTGCTAGTGATTTAGCAGAAAGTCCAGATAAGGTTGTGGATAACATAATAAAAGTTGAACAACTTTTTTGGAAATGAAACCGACATTTTTGAATTTTAGGAGGGTAGGGATACCTTAAACATCAAGGATATTATTGGTAGCTTTTTGGTAGCTAAACATACAAAATATATTACTTCTGCCAAATTGGACATAAAAAGAATGTTGAACTATCAGCATTCTTTTTTATTTCAAATAGTTTCTCGGAATTAGATACGGGGGGTTAAGTGCTGGCGTGGCTATTGCCACACCAGCCAGCAAGATCAGTCCACACCTGCGACTTCCGCTTCGCACGTCGCCTGCGTGGACTGTCTGCTGTTGGATAACTTTTTAATTTCCTCCAAGAAATCATATCCTTTTGGTACAAGGGGAGTATAAAACTCTGATATGACACTTGTTCCTACATCAACATAGCCACGACCTTTGATTCGCTTTAAGAAGAAATCCTTTTGTACGTCACTGCCAAACATCATGCCATAGCCCATTTCAGACATACGACCTAAAGCCACTCTGAAATTAAACTGATCACGGATTCCGTCGCCTAAATATTTTGCGTCTGGACGTTGACAAGCCAGTATTAGAAAGAAGCCAGCTTGACGACCTAACATGACAATCTGTTTCAGCTTATTCATAACTGCGGTGTTTTCTTTTGTTCCCAGCATTTCCATGAAAGCGACGTATTCATCAAAGATTAAGAAGTGTGCCGGGAGACCTAAGTAAGCATAATTTTTGCCAGTCTTATAGTTCTTCATCTGCTTCATTTCCTCACTACGTTTCATCATTTCTTCATAGAATGTTTCAATGCAAGAAAGCAAGTCTTCTTTTCTATAGTAGACATTTGCCATCACAGAACCTAAGTCCGCAAGGTCAGCATTTTTCGGGTCAAGAATATACAGTTTTGAATCTGTATGAAGCAAGGCTTCAATCAGTGTCAGTATAAAGTAAGTTTTACCGCCACCTGTACCACCAGCAATCAACATATGAGGGAGCTTATCATATTCCCACCATACGTTTTTCATTAAGCGAAGTTTACCATCTTTAGCTTCTACTTCATCAATAGAAATACGACTGGCTATGGTGTCATAGAGCAAAGTATATTCCACATAGGAATCCTTTAACTCTTTATCCGTCAGCTCACAGTACAAGCCACTCTCTAATTTCTTTTCCAAGTGTAAGAGTTGGTCTTGATATTTTCCCAGCGTGATTTCCACCCGTATCTGTATCAAGCCATTTTTAAGTCGATAATACATTTTAGGGAAGTAGGTTATCTTTTCCTTTGTACGACCAGCACTATCTTTAAAGAAACCCTCTGTTTTGACCTGTTCAGATTCATACCACTTGTTTTCAAGTATCATCTTTGCCAGTTTTTGACGGTGGTAAAGTTGTTTAACCGTATCATAGCGAACCCGTTTGAATACAAACGCTACCAGCAAGCAGATAAGAATTGCGACACTGAAACTGATAATTAAATAGGGAATGTCAATCTTATCTGCTTGTGATAGGTTAAAATCCTGCCAGTTGATCTGCTGGATTGTCTTCACATGAAACAGTCCGACAACCAGCAGGAAAACAGGCAGGAGTGACGCTATCGTAAAATGAAAGACTAAATCTTTACCAGATGGGCGAATCCTTTTACCACGCTGTTTCATGCGAAAAAGTCTCCTTTCTACCTAGCGACTATTTGTCTTGTGTCGGTTCTTTCTTTGCTTGTGGTTGAGCTTTGAATGAACTAGAATCCTTTGTCAGCACAATATCGTCTGCCTTGATATACCAGTCAACATCTGCTCCTTGATAGGTGGCAGTAGCAACGGTGTCCGCAATGGGATTGATAAGTTCCACCCGTGCGTTATAATCAAACTCTTTCAAAGGCACGCTGGCAGGAATACTTACTTGAATCATGCGTCCTTGTCCTTTGGATTTTAAGTCATAGGTACGTTCCTTGATTTCATCTGAAACCGACCCGTCTTCATTTTGGATTCTCACTTCACGACGTAGAGCAGAGAATTTCAATTCTCCAAAAGTCGTGTCTTTATCTAATACAATGCCATTTGCTAATCTCATCATTTTTCCTCTCTTTCTTTATTCTTTTATCATGTCGTCAGCATGTAAAAGGTAATTTGTAAAACCACGAGTGCCGATTTTGTAGCCCTCTGCGGTAATACGTGGATTGACTAACTTCACACGTTCCTCAAAGCCGAAATGTTTTTCGCCAGCTTCAGCAGGAAGCACCACCACAATATCATCTGCTCTTTGAACATCAGAATAGAGATTATAGCTTCTTGATAAGACAGTTAGCCGTCCGTTGATTCTTCGCTGAACGACTTTATCCTCGCCAGCAAATTCTAAATTGCCGAATGTTTTTTCCATGTTGGGAATCACAAATTTAAGTTCCATATTTTTACCTATCCTTTCTTTTTTATTGGCTGAATGAATGTTTGATGGTCTTAAAGAGTGGGGAACGACCTTTTGATTCTTGATTTTTTGTTTTCATAAGTTCACTTCCTTTCAAAATCGGGTAAAAAAATAGACACCTCATTTTTTGAAGTGTCTACCTATTAAATATTCAAATTTTATTGGAAGTATCTTTATATCTTCACTTTTCAAGGATAAATCGTCGTATCAAAGCTCATTCATAAGTAGTAAATTAGTAGTAAATTGAGTGGTTTTGACCTTGATAAAGTGTGATAAGTCCAGTTTTTATGCGGATAACTAGATTTTTATGCTATTTTTATATTAAATATATCTAATAATTCCTCTCCGTATTGAAATGCAAATACTTCATATGGGCTCTTATTCCCAAGAGATTTTCTTGCATATGAATTTATATGACTCATCATAATATCTATATCTTTTTGTGTATATTTTCCAAAATCGACACCCTTAGGTATTATACGACGAATAAATTCGTGGTTGTTTTCACAGTTAGGCTTTTGAAAAGGAGCGTTTGCATCGCAATAAAAAACCCTGGAGCGAAGTTTGCCTTCCTTATCAAATTCGATTGCAGTAGGATTTGAAAATTCACTTCCATTATCTGCTAACAAAATTGGAAATAGGTCAGAATAGGCATCAGAACCCAATTTAGAGTACAGATTGTTAAATATGTCCGTAACCGATTTTGAGTCGTTAGACTCTCTTAAAAATGCAAGTTGTAGTTCCTGTTTTACAAAGTGTATAGTAAGCAATACAGGACCACCCTTTATACCTATAACAGAATCTATCTGTTGCGCTGGAAGGTCAGAATGATTACTCATATAGTCTTTATAATCCTTAAAAGTACGATTAATACGACAGGATTTATCTACCTTGAGTGGCCTAGTCTTAGACTTGCGAGGACGCATTCTAACTGTTCTTGGCATGTCTATATTCCTAGCAGAGAAAATCCCGTTATTTACATAAGAGTATAGAGTTCGTTCTGACATCATGACCTCATCTTTGTGAAAGATAGATATATGATGAATAGATTGACCTTTAATGAGTAATGGAGAAACAATATTATCTAGATGTTTTATTTCCTCCTCAGAAAAAGCAAATCCACTGCGAGACTCACTTAGTAGAGTTTCATATTCCTTTTGAGCCGATAAGGCTTTATAGAAAGACTTTTCTAACGTGCAGTTGGTCTTAGATTCACAAGAATTACAAACATATGGTGGCTTTTTAAGCTTAGGACAAGTATATTTCTCATATAAACTGCATTTTTCATTACATATACCACAGGACCAGCAAAGTCGTTTTCTATAGGTACACATCTTGCAAACATTACGTAGTGAGCATGAGCGATTAGCATTATGAAGACAGTCATTGAAAGACTTACTAAAAGCACCAGTCTTCTCATGTCTTATATGTGCACGAATTTCTTTTGAAATAGTAGTAGGGTCTTTATGAAGAATACGTGCAATCTTTCTAAAAGATGTTCCTTTACCTAATTCTATTTCTATTATATTTCTTGATTCAAGAGTTAAATGTTTTTGTGTGTTCATAATAATTTCCTCCTCATAAATCAAGGTAATGCAACTATAAACTTATGATACATTTAAATTATGAACTAGTAAATTCCATATACAAATAAAGTGTATTTGGTAAAAGTAAATTCCATATCATGGGGGAATTTACTTTTACAAGTAACAAAAATACAATAAAGGTGAATTGAAAAAGTAAATTCCACTTTGTAAGACTAAATTCTGTAATAGTAAAGCTCTTTAGAAAAAAATATAAAAAAGAGCTGACTTTTCGATAGAAAAGTATTAAAATATACATAAGAAACAAAGTTTTGGAAGCATTTTATGCATACTAATTAGGAGTCGGATTCACTTGTTTTTTTCGGAAATTGTAAATTCCACCCCTAGTGAAGATATATCATAGTTGCATTTTCCATGATCCTAATTGTACAATTTAATTGGATAAAAACCGATTCCGGTTTTGTTATTTATCTGCTTTTGAAAAAAGTTTTTCTGTTAACGTGATTTCATCAGCAGATATTTTTTTTAAATTAAACAAAGTATAAATTTCTAATTATCTTTTTATATTTTCTTAAATGCTCGTAAAGCCTTATTCTATGTGCTTTCGAGTATTTTTACTGTAGGAAGATACTTCACGTTTCTTTGCATATTTCCTCATGTCTTAGCTGTCAGAAGTGGTAAATAAGTAGTAAATTCATTTGTACTACTAAGCAACAAGACGCTCCTGTTGCTTCTCTTTATTCAAGCGTTTCATTTCTGCCATTGCAGAATCGAATGTTGCATGTGCGTAATAGTTCAGCGTCATGGCTATATTAGCATGTCCCATAATGTACTGTAATGCCTTTGGATTCATTCCTGCATTTGCATAGTTGGTACAGAATGTATGTCGCAAACTATGTGGAGTGATGTGTGGCAATTTATCCTCGTTATACTTATTGTATTTCTTAACAAGACCTTTCATCATGCCGTTGTAATCACTTGCCACTTTTGGATAGTTCTTTCTATTAAGAAAGAGGAAATCACTATATCCATCAATCTCAACACGCTTATCATTCTTTCGATTCGCTAACACTCGCTTAAATGCTTGATAGGCTTCTTCAACCATAGGAACTTGACGTTCGCCACTTTTGGTCTTTGGTGTTTCAATGTAGTACCCAATTTCAGTATCTCTCAATAGCTGATGGTCTATATTGACAAGACGATTCTCAAAATCTAAATCTGGAAGTGTCAAACCACCAAACTCTGAAATACGAAGACCTGTTTTTAAGAGTATCAGAATTTCATCATAATTTTTGCTGTAGGTTTTATCAGCTTTTGCAAAGGCTAACAGTTTTTCTTCCTGTTCTTCTGTTAGTACGGTCTTAGGGACAGTATCATCATCAAGAACTGCTTTCAGTTGAAAGTCAAATGGATTCTTCCGAACACAATCATCTTGTATAGCAATATAGAATGAAGCCTTTAAAGAACGTTTGTAGTTATTGATGGTTTGATAAGCATAACCATTTTCACTCATTCTAATAGCCCATTCTTTAGCGTCTGATGGCTTAATACTGTCAATACTTCTTACACCTAACTTGTCTTTCTTCAAAATATCCATAAGATATTTGCGTCCAGTTTCAGTGTTTTTTCTAACCTTTGGTCTTTGAGCGTTCTGTTTTGCGTAAAGCTGGCAGAGTGTCATTTTCTTTCCTACAACATCAATACCATCATGAATGTCTTTCTGTAACTCTGCGATTTTCTCTCTAAGTGAGATACAATCACGCTTTCCTGCTGGTACTCGGTCTGTAGCCACAAGTTTCCACGAGTAAACAAATTGCGGTTCTCCAAATGAATCTATATATTTGTATAAGTATCTTCCGTCTTTTCGTTGGCTCTCTCCAGTCTTTAAGATTCGACCTTTATTGTCACGTCTTTTTTCTGACATGGCATTTGCTCCTTTCCTTTATGGAAAGAGCCTTGATACGACTTAATACTATTTTATCATATACAAGACCCTTTGGCGACGCTAGATTGCGTCCAATGTATCTATAATTTTTTCAAATTGTTTTCGTTTAATCTGAATACGATTGCCATTCATAATCAGCCAATTTGCATTTTTATTTTCCTCTGCCAAGCGTCGTAGCTTGTTTTCGCCAATACGAAAATATTTTGACGCTTCTTCAATGGTTAGGGTATAACGTTCCCAAATAGGAATGTCAGTCTGCTTCATAAAATCCTCCTTTCCAAATCACTTATTTGGATTTCATAAAAGTTGTTTTACCAGCAATCGAACAGCTTTAGCAAAGCTCACGGGAGTTCCACCCCTGCATGGTTCTCATGTAGCCATACTCATTGCCTGCGACGGTTTTATCACGCTCGGACTATTGACTGTATGGGAGTATCATTATCACGATAAGAATGTCGTTGCAGGCAATCCTGCTAAAGATTGCTTCTCGGATCACTAACATGAATCGCTCGCTATCTTTATAAGATAGGTCATGGCGGTTAGTTCCGTTGGCTCTTTTCTTATCGAAACGTATTCGATTACTTTTATTCAGTTTTCAAAGAACAATGGCTCGTTAGCCTATCAAAACACATTGAAAGCTCAATATGCTTTGGTGGAATAACAAACCTCCCTGTTCGGGAAGCGTGGAATGGTTTAGCACGCTTCCACGAAAGGAGAGAGGATATTACTTAATTTCAAATGACAAAATCTTTGTAATCAGTCTGGTTTCCATTCTTCCACGTAAGACTTCATCAACGACCATACTTTGATTGCCATATTCATCTTTCATAAGTCGTAGGGAACGCTTCGTTATGTACCCTCTGTAATGATGTAGAATCTGGTTAATCGCTTCGGTATCGCCATCTGTTGCCTTTACAATGAGAGGAAAGGGAATCATAGGATATTGTGTTTTCATTCTTCAAATTCCTCCATAAACTTTTTAATTAAGGCTAGTCCACTGGTTCTATGCCGATAGACAGTAGAACGGTTCAATTTCAACAGGTCTGCAATTTCTGAATCGCTCATGTCCATAAAGTAAAACAGCAGTAGAATTTCACGTTTCTTGTCTGGCAACTCACGTAATGCTTCACTCAACAAATCATTTTCAACGCCTACTGATAACCCATTGAGTGTAAAAATCTGAAAGTCAGTTGAATAGTTATCTGTTGTCGCAAACTGGCTAACAAGATAATCGCCAACATCCGAAAAGGACACCTCACGCTTTGCAATCCTTGAAAGATAAAGCATATAATTCTTTCGCTCGTCTTCCATAGCACGTTTACAGATATAGTCAAACTGATTTTCTATTGTGGTCTGAAAAGAAGATGGTTTCATGTTTCTCACCCCCTTTCTGTCTAGGAAAGGAAGTGAGCCTTGCTCGTTTATCTCCTTTCACTCTTAGTCCCAATGTGAAAGGGGGATTTGTTGCATTACTGATAAATAAACTTTGTAAAAAAGTTCTGAATAGCCAAAAAAGCATATAAACAGATTTATTTCTCTGTTTACATGCTTCTGTTATTCTATCTATATGATTTATAAAACCACATTGGTGGACGTACTTATCTATTGCAGATAGACGACTTTTTTTGACAAGAACCCAATGTAAGGAAATTTATTGTATATGATGTACTTCATGGCGACGTTGACCTCCAACAAACCGCCATTTGGAAGTAATATACAATATTTTAACAGCGTAAATAGCACTACCATATAACGGTTTTTTTTATTGGCGTTTAGTAGTGCTTTTTATTAAATATAAACCTATAAACCATATAACACGTTTTTCTATACCTGTTTTTAATTCAGTAGGAACAATAAAATGTATAGAGGTGGTCTACTATGCGTAAAAAAGAAGATAAATATGATTTTAGAGCCTTTGGTTTAGCCATTAAAGAAGCTCGATTGAAACGAGGTTTAACTCGTGAACAAGTGGGAGCATTGATTGAAATTGACCCACGGTACTTAACTAATATTGAAAATAAAGGGCA
Organism: uncultured Granulicatella sp.; assembly: GCA_937891475.1. The sequence continues at coordinate 8,513 of CALATC010000218.1, forward strand.
ACACCCCAGCATACAAGTTCTTTATGACCTTGTATCGTTACTTCATGTTTCCGTTGATGAATTTTTCTTACCTGCTAATAACTTGGTAAAAAGCACCCGACGATTACAGATAGAGAAATACATGGATAGCTTTACAGACAAAGAACTATCCTTAATGGAATCTTTAGCCAGCGGTATCAACGAAGCAAGAAACATCGAAGACTAATTAAAAGAATCCATACATAACGGAAAGAGCCGATAAAATGAGATTGTATTAATCTCATTTTATCGGCTCTGCGTCTTTGCGTCTGGCTCTGTAATCACAGTTACTTTGAACTGCTTTATTTCAATTAAATTTTCTTGTCTGCATTTCGGACAATAGAGGGGGAATTTTTTTAATTCAGTATCTTCCCTTATCTTTAATCGTGTTTTATTTCCACATACAGGACACAATATCCACTTGTAGTTTATAATAACTATCTCCTCCTTTACACTTTAATTCAAATCTTTATTAAAAAATATTTCATCTTATTTAACAAGAAACCATATTTATATAACAACATAAAATACACTAAGTTATTTTATTGAACATATATCGTACTTTATCTATCCGACTATTTGGACGACGGGGCTGGCAAACAGGTTCACCGGTAGTAACATGGTACCCTTTTAACTCTGTTAAACAAACACTACGTCCATTTGTAAAGAAAGTTAAATCACTACGATATTCTTGAATACACCGAGCAGGGATTTCTCCACTAAGAATGACCTCATTATTTTTCAATTGAGTGTCTACGATGTTCGCACAATATTTAGGAGCATCGTTGTATGCTCGTGAAAGATATTCCTGTGGCGCATAAATTTTAAAACTAAGATATGGCTCTAACAATTCTGTTCCAGCTTTTTTTAAGACTTGTTCCAATACAATAGGAGCAAGCATCCGAAAATCTGCTGGGGTACTAACAGGGCTATAGTATAAGCCATACTTAAAACAGATTTTACAGTCCGTCACATTCCAACCATATAATCCTTGTTCGCAACCATAGCGTATCCCTTCCATAACTGCATTTTGAAATGATTGATTTAAGTATCCAAGAGAAACCGAGCTCTCATACTGCATTCCACTTCCCAACGGAAGCGGTGATACAGATAAACCAATGGAAGCCCAGAAAGGATTTGGCGGCACTTCGATGTGAATGGTATATTCTGCATTTTTTAACGGTCTCTCCATATAAATGACTGTAGGCTCTTTTAGTTCTATCTCCACATGATACTTTTCTTGCAACAGTGCACTAATCACTTCCATTTGTACTTTCCCTAAGAAAGAAAGTATAATTTCATGTGTCGTAGAATCCACGTAATATCGTAGAAGCGGATCACTATCTGAGATTTCCAAAAGGGCATCAAGCAACATTTCTCTCTGTTCAGGTTTACTCGGTTCAACAGTTGTTTGTAGTAGAGGGTGCGGATTTTCAATCTTTTTTCTCTGTGGCAATAGTTTTGTATCTCCAAGAACACTATTTAACTTCAAAAACTCATTTTGCAAAATAACAATTTCTCCAGAATAAGCTCTATCAATCTTACATAATTCACCATTTATTGAAGTATACATTTCTGTAACTTTTATTTTTTCTTTTTCTGATACTCTAACCGAATCTCGTAAATGTAGTACTCCACTATAAAGGCGTATATATGCAAGACGTTGTCTTTTTTTTGTATATTCAATTTTGAAAACATTTCCGCAAAGTTCAGACGGACCTCGATGTGTTGATGAATAAAATTTATTCGTAATCACTTCTATAAGGTTATCAATCCCTATATTGTTTTTTGCACTTCCGTGATAAACAGGGAACAGGGAACAATTATGAAATCTTATGCTTTCCTCTTGTTCGAGTTCCAATGCTTCTAATGATTTACCGGACATATATTTCTCTAAAAGGTCATCGTTTCCCTCTATTACCGTATCCCATTGTTCAGATTCGGTAAAGTTCGTCACACACATATTAGGATACAGTTCTACCTTCTGTTTGATTACAATTTCGGCAGAAAGTTTCTCTTTAATATCCTGATAAACCGTTGATAAATCAATTCCATTTT
>CALATC010000219.1 GCA_937891475.1 uncultured Granulicatella sp.
AAACTGTTTTGTGCCAATGCTATATCCAAAGTTCCTCTTTTCACCTTAAAAAATGAAATTTGGTCATTGACAAATAGATTTTTTTCCTATATACTGTTGACAATTTGAATAACTCATCTTTAATGTGATCCAGAGAGGTCAGCAAAGATTTAATGATAGAAAACGAAGTTTTTTATGGCTGAACCTACTTATATAAGTAGGCTATTTTTTTATAAAAAACAGTATTCTTTTGATGAGCAACTCATTTTAAATTGTTGGATGTCTTTGAAATGAAAGCATTCGAACGAAAGGAATTGATGTCGCAAAAAGATTTCAGCAGTCAGTAGTAGTTCGTAACAAAATGGAATAAACACTATCTTTTTAAAATAGTCCAGAGAGGCTAACAAGGGATTGAATTTAACGTTACAAGCTTATTTGAGTATAGATTTTTTGCGTGACCATTCAAATAATAACTTAAATTTAAAAATAAAATCAGGATACCTTGTAGTCTTTGGATTACAAGGTATTTTTTTATAAACAGAAGGAGGAAATTTTATGAAAAATATTGTAAAAATGGGAGATTTAACAAATGAGGAAGTTTTCCAATTAATTCAACGAGGATTGGAAATAAAAAATGGAAAACATGTTGAATCTAGAGATGACCTATATGTAGCCAATTTATTTTTTGAAAATTCTACTCGTACAAAACATAGCTTTGAAATTGCTGAGCATAAACATAAATTAAAAGTAATAAATTTTGAAGTAGCAACTTCTTCTGTGAATAAAGGTGAAACATTATATGATACTTGTAAAACTTTAGAAATGTTAGGCTGTAATCTATTAGTCATTCGTCACAGTCAAAATGCTTACTATGAAGATTTGAAAAATTTAAACATTCCAATTCTTAATGGAGGAGATGGAAGCGGGGAACATCCTAGCCAATGTTTATTAGATTTAATGACAATGTATGAAAAATTTGGAACATTTGAAAATTTAAATATCATTATTGCTGGAGATATAAAAAATTCTAGAGTGGCTAAAAGTAATTATCGTATGTTAACAAGATTAGGTGCAAAAGTTCGATTTGTATGTCCGGATATTTATAAAGATGAAACACTTGGAGAAGTCGTTGATTTTGATGAGGTCATTGGTGAAGTGGACGTATGTATGTTATTAAGAGTACAACATGAAAGACATGCTGAAAAAATGGGCTTAACAAAAGAAGAATATCATGAACAATTTGGTTTAACGCCAGAAAGATATGAAAAATTAAAAGAAACAGCGATTATCATGCATCCAGCTCCTGTTAATAGAGATGTAGAAATTGCATCCGAATTAGTTGAAGCTCCAAAATCAGTTATTTTTGAACAAATGAAAAATGGAATGTTTATGAGACAAGCAATGATTGAAAAAGTTATTAAAGACAATCAATTATAAAAAGGAGAAGCGCATGTTACTGTTAAAAAATGGTCAAATTTTAGAACAGGGTGTTTTAGTTCAAAAAGATCTTTTAATTGATGGGAAAAAAATCATTCAAATTTCTGATTCGATTGAAAATGCTGAAGCAAAAGTTCTAGATTTAAAAGGAAAATTTATTTCTCCTGGATTTATTGATGTTCATGTCCATTGGAGAGAACCTGGTTTTGAATATAAGGAAACGATTTATCATGCATCAAGAGCTGCAGCACGTGGTGGATTTACGACTGCAATGCCAATGCCGAACTTAAATCCTGTTCCAGATTGTTATGAAAATTTAAAATTGCAATTAGATATTATTGAACGTGATTCAGTGATTCGTGCTATTCCTTTTGGAGCAATTACAAAAGGAGAGCAAGGAAAGGAATATGCTAATTTTAAAGAATTAGCAAATTTCGTTTTTGCCTTTAGTGATGATGGTCGTGGCGTTCAAGATGCGAATATGATGTTTGAATCCATGAAAGTTGCTGCAAGTCTTGATAAAGCGATTGTGGCTCATTGTGAAGATAATTCACTCATTCGTGGTGGTTGTATGCACTGTGGAAGAAGAAGTAGAGAATTGCAATTGCCAGGTATTCCATCAGTTTGCGAAAGTGTTCAAATTGCTCGAGATGTGTTGTTAGCCGAAGCAACAGGTTGTCATTACCATGTATGTCATGTTTCTACAAAAGAATCTGTCAGAGTCGTGAGAGATGCAAAAGCTGCTGGGATTAAAGTAACGTGTGAAGTATGCCCTCATCATTTAATGAGTGATGAAATGGATATCCCAGAAGATAATGGAATGTGGAAAATGAATCCACCATTAAGATCAGCTGAAGATCGCAATGCTTTAATTTCGGGGTTATTAGATGGAACGATTGATGTCATTGCTACAGACCATGCACCTCATGCACCACACGAAAAGGAATTAACAATGACAAAAGCAGCATTTGGAATAGTCGGTAGTGAAACAGCTTTTAGTCAACTTTATACAAAATTCGTTAAACCAGGAGTTTTTTCATTAGATTTTCTAGTGAAGAAGATGAGTGAAAATGTAGCAGATACCTTTGGATTGCCATATGGTCGATTAAAAGAAAATGGATTCGCAGATTTAGTCGTTATTGATTTAGAAAAATCAATGGAGATTGATCCAAATCAATTTTTATCAAAAGGACGTAATACTCCTTATATTGGTGAGAAAATATATGGGATTCCAGTGTTAACTTTATGTGAAGGAAGCATTGCGTATCAAGATAAGGAAGTTTTCTCAGATTTATAGGAATGAATGATTTTGACAGTTAATAAGCAAATGAAAAAATGGCAAAGGAGTATTTGCATGGATACTTATATGACAAGGGTTATCAGTAATGAAAAAATTGCGGATAAAATATTTCGAATGGAATTACAAGGGGACATCGTTCAAGAAATGACGACACCTGGGAAATTTGTCAATATTAAAGTGAATAATAGTTATGAATTTCTATTAAGAAGACCGATTTCCATTTGCGAGATTAATCATGAAAAAAAATCATTTGTCATCGTCTATCGAGCAGACGGAGCTGGAACGAAGATTATCTCTGAATTAAAAGAAGGAGAAATAGTAGATATTTTAGGTCCACTTGGAAAAGGATATGATTTAGAAGTTTTAGAAGAAGGACAAACAGCTTTGATTGTTGGAGGTGGAATTGGTGTACCTCCATTGTATGAATTAGCGAAACAATTTCGGAAAAAAGGAATCCAAACGATTCATATATTAGGATTTAATAATATTAAAGATGTCTTTTATGAAGATGAATTTGCAAAACTTGGAACAACGTATATCGCAACTGCTGATGGTAGTTATGGTGAAAAAGGTTTTGTAACAGATGTTATAAAAAAATATGCAGTAGACTACCATAAATATTTTAGTTGCGGACCATTTGCCATGTTAAAAGCCTTAACTCAAATGGATGAGGAAAAAATGGGGTATGTATCGCTAGAAGAGCGAATGGCTTGTGGGGTAGGAGCTTGTTATGCCTGTGTTTGCGAGAAAAAAGACGGCACAATTTCAAGAGTTTGTTATGATGGACCTGTTTATGATACTAGAGAGTTAGCACTATAGGAGGAAATGATGAGCGAGAGATTAAGAGTGAAATTACCAGGTTTAGATTTGAAGAATCCTATTATGCCAGCCTCTGGGTGCTTTGCATTTGGCTTAGAATATGCTCATTTTTATGATTTAAGTAAATTAGGCGCCATTATGATTAAAGCAGCAACAAAAGAACCACGATTTGGGAATCCAACTCCTAGGGTGGCAGAAACTTCTAGTGGAATGTTGAATGCGATTGGGTTACAAAATCCAGGGGTGCATGAAATAATGGAGACTAAATTAAAAGCATTAGAAAAATATGATGTACCAATTATTGCGAATGTTGCAGGAAGTGAAATTGAAGACTATGCTTATGTTGCAGAACATATTAGTAAAGCTCCCAATGTTCATGCATTAGAATTAAATATTTCTTGTCCAAATGTAAAACATGGAGGAATTCAATTTGGAACAGATCCATGTGTTGCCAGAACATTAACAGAAAAAGTAAAAGCGGCTTCTAGCGTACCTGTCTATGTAAAACTATCTCCCAATGTAACAGATATTGTTTCAATGGCAAAATCCGTTGAAGAAGGCGGGGCAGACGGAATCACGATGATCAATACATTAGTAGGGATTCGTTTAGATAGAAAAACAGGGAAGCCCATTATTGCGAACGTAACGGGTGGATTATCTGGACCAGCAATTAAACCTGTAGCCATTCGAATGGTCTATTTAGTGTCGCAAGCAGTCAATATCCCTATTATTGGAATGGGCGGTATTATGGATGAATGGGATGTCATTGATTTTATTTCAGCAGGAGCAAGTGCGGTGGCAGTTGGAACAGCAAACTTTACAGATCCGTATGTTTGTCCAAAAATTATTGATCGATTAGAAGGTGCTCTTGATGAATTAGGAGTGCATCATCTACTAGAGTTGCGTGGACGAGCTTATCAATAAAGAAGGAGTGGTAGGATGAAAAAAGAAGTCATTGTTGCATTAGATTTTCCAACAGTGGAGGAATCATTAGAATTTTTAGAAAAATTTGGTGAAGAAAAATTATTTGTAAAAATAGGGCTCGAATTATATTTACAAAATGGACAAGTAGTCGTTGAAAAAATTAAAACATTAGGACATAAAATCTTTTTGGACTTGAAATTACATGATATTCCAAATACAGTTTATGGTGCATCTAAAGGATTGGCACAGTTCCATGTCGATATTTTAACCGTACATGCTGCAGGTGGCTATGAAATGCTAAAAGCAGCTAAACAAGGGATGGTAGATGGTGGAAGTTTTGACACAAATGTTATTGCCATTACTCAATTAACTTCTACTTCAGAACAAGATATGAGAGAGTATCAATGTATCCCTCTTTCTTTAGAGGAAAGTGTCATTCATTATGCGAAGTTAGCAAAACAAGCAGGTTTAGATGGAGTTGTTTCATCTGTTTGGGAAGCTGGAAAAATTACTGAAAATTGTGGAGAAGACTTCTTAAAAGTGACTCCCGGAATTCGACTTGAAACAGATGAAGTAGGCGATCAAAAACGTGTGGCAACTCCTAAAGTTGCAAGTCTTGAAGGAAGTACGCATATCGTTGTAGGTCGTTCTATTACAAAGGCAGAAAATCCAGTAGAAGTATATCATTTTATTAAAGAACAATTTACAAAATAAAGGAGAAGAATATGACAATACAACATAAACTTGCCAAAGAATTATTAGCGATTGAAGCTGTAGCATTAAGACCAAATGATTATTTTACATGGACATCAGGCATTAAATCACCAATTTATTGTGATAATCGAATTACAATGTCTTATCCAAGTATTCGTAAAGAAATTGCTGCAGGAATGGTAGAAGTCATAAAAGAAAAATATCCAGTAGTAGAAGTTATAGCTGGAACTGCAACAGCAGGTATTCCTCATGCTGCTTGGGTCAGTGAAGTGTTAGATTTACCGATGATTTATGTTCGAGATACTGCAAAAAAACATGGAAAAACAAATCAAATTGAAGGAAGAGTATTAGAAGGACAAAAAGTAGTTATTATTGAAGATTTAATTTCTACTGGTTTATCATCTTTAAAAGTCGCAAAAGCTCTAAGAGAAGCTGGAGCTGAAGTATTAGGAGTTGTAGCAATTTTTAGTTATGAGTTAACTAAAGCTCATGAAGCTTTTTCGCAAGAAGAAGTGGAATATACTACACTAACCAATTATCCTGTTTTGATAGAAGAAGCAGTAGCATCAGGAACTATTCACCAAGATGATGTGGAAAAATTATTAGAGTGGCGAAATCAATTATCTTAAAATTAAAAGTAAAAACGAGATTGAACAAATTCAATCTCGTTTTTTTTAATTCTACATTGTGACAGTACAGGTGTCCTTAAGAACATTCTAAGAAAAATTTATTTTTGGTTTCTCTACTGGAATACTAATTTCAACAAAGTTATCAGCATAAATGATATCTAAACCTTCGCAGTTTGTATGAAGTAAACGATGAACAACAAATTCAATTTCATTATCTTTCACACGACGTTTACGATTGATAATAACAATATCTTTATGAGTAGCAGCATCTTCATAAATAACGGTTGTTTGACCTAATGAATACACTTTTACGAAAAATGCATCCGTATTGGCTAATTGTTCTTTAACAAGTTTTAAATGACTATTCGTAATATCAATTAACTTCATTTTCATACACCCTTTACTGTAATCTCTTTCTACTATTATACTCTTTTTTTCTGAAAAATTCATTATTTAAATTCAAAAAAATAAAAAAAGCTTTTTTAGAAATAGAGGAAGTAATTTAT
>CALATC010000220.1 GCA_937891475.1 uncultured Granulicatella sp.
TCATGATACGTTCTACTTCTCCACCGAAGTCCGCGTGTCCTGGTGTATCCATGATGTTAATACGAGTCCCTTTATATTGAACAGCAGTATTTTTCGCTAAAATCGTAATACCACGTTCACGTTCAATATCGTTTGAGTCCATTGCACGTTCTGATAATTCTGTACGTGCGTCTAATGTTTCTGATTGTTTTAATAATTCGTCTACTAATGTTGTTTTACCATGGTCAACGTGAGCGATAATGGCAATATTACGAATATCATTTCTTAATTTCATGTTTTCCTCCAATTTGTAACAAAATGAAAGTGATGGAATACGCTTAAAAAGGGAATTTCCATCACTCAAACCTCTTTTCAACTCAAAAATTATACTACAAAAATCTCACAAACTCAATTCATATGATTGATTGTGGTATATATTTGTTTTATTTTTTTCACAACTAATCGAGAGTGTGTCCCATTTAACTTCTTCATTGACCTAATTCTTCTGTTCTTTGTTTAGCATGTCTTGTTGCTTCGATGACACTTGATCTAAATCCTGTTTGTTCTAATGAAATCACTCCTGCTATTGTTGACCCTCCTGGGCTGCAAACTTTTTCTTTTAAAATAGCTGGATGCTCCTTCATTTTACCAACCATATTTGCGGATCCTTTAACTGTTTGGGTCGCTAACTGAAGCGCAACTTCTCTAGATAAGCCCATACTCACTCCTGCTTCTGCTAACGCTTCAATAAAGATATAAACAAAAGCTGGGCCACAACCTGCTAATGCTGTAGCAGCATCGATTTGAGCTTCCGGTAATTCAACTACTGTTCCAGCTGATTGCAATAATGAAACAAAGACTTCTTTATCTTGTAAAGATGCTTTTTCCCCAAGAGAAAAACTAATCACACCTTCTGCTACTTCTAATGGTGTATTTGGCATCATACGAATCCAACGATGACGAGTATCTGTCATTGATTGTAACTGTTCTAAAGTCACTCCTGCAGCCATACTAATTAATAAAATGGACTCTCGTCGCTCTAAAATATTCTTGTTTTCTTCTAATAACGCTTGAATTTGATTTGGTTTTACTCCTAGAAAAATCACATTAGCTTGTTCAAAGACTTCTCTATTAGTGACTGCTTTAGCTTCTAATATTTCTGCTAACTTCACTGCCTTTTCATGAGTACGATTTGCTAGTAATAATGGATAAGTTTCATGTTTAGCAGCAATGGTCGCAATGACGCTTCCCATATTTCCTAAACCGATGATTCCAATCGTTTTCATCTTATCTCACCTGACCTTCTCCATACACAATGTATTTATAAGTGGTCATTTCTTTTAACCCCATTGGCCCTCTAGCATGTAATTTTTGAGTGGAAATTCCCATTTCACATCCCAAGCCAAATTCTCCACCATCAGTAAATCGAGTAGAAGCATTCACATAAACCGCAGCACTATCAACTCTTGTTGTAAAGAATTCAATCGCATCATCTGATTCTGAAATAATTGCATCGGAATGATGAGTACTATGTGTTTCAATATGACCCACTGCTTCTTCAATCGAACTTACGACTTTTACAGCCATAATATAATCAGAAAACTCCGTATCAAAATCTTCTTTTTGAGCTTTCACTCCTGAAATGTATTGAGCTGCTTTTTCATCAACTCTTAATTCAACTGCTGGAATATGATTATCCACTAATGTTTCTTTTAATAACGGTAAAAATTGAGGCGCAATCGCTTCATGAACCACACAAACTTCCATCGCATTACATACAGATGGACGACTCATTTTAGCATTTTCTACAATCTTTATCGCTTTAGCTAAATCTGCATCTTTATCAATATAAATATGCACAATTCCTGTACCTGTTTCTATAACTGGAACAATGGCATTTTCAATGACTGCACGAATTAATCCAGCTCCACCACGAGGAATTAACACATCAATATAGCCTTTTGCTTTCATTAATGCCATCGCACTTTCTCGACTCGTATCACTGACTAATTGAATACATTCTGGAGAAATACTTGTTTTGGCTAATCCTTTTTTCAAGGCTGTTACAATCGCAAAAGCACTTTGATATGCTTCCTTACCACCTCTTAATACAACCGCATTTCCACTCTTAATCGATAATGCTACTGCATCAGACGTCACATTAGGTCTGCTTTCATAAATAATTCCAATCACACCAAATGGTACTCTCTTTTTCTTAATTTGAATATTTTGTGCACCGACTGTTTCTTCAATGACTTCTCCAACTGGATCTGGTAATTGAGCTACTTGACGAATGCCTTCAGCCATTGCTTGAATTCTAGCTTCATCTAATCTCAAACGATCCAACATTACTTCTGAGATATGTCCTTTTGCTTTTTCCAAGTCTAATGCATTCGCTTTTAAAATAGCATCTGTATCTTCTAATAATGAAAGAGCCATTGCTTCTAGTGCTTCATTTTTGGACTCTGTTGAAGCAATATTGATTTCTTTTTTAAAACGATTCACCGTTTCTAACAATTGTTGTGTCGTCAATATGCATGCCTCCTTAAAATTCTTGTTCTAATAATTCTAACTCTCCAGAAATCGTCATCCAATCATCTCGATGAATGACAATTCCTTTTCGATTATTTTTCGATAATTGCTGTGCAATAGCGTATTTACTTAAGCGAGTTTGTCCTTTTCCAATCACTTGATACTGTTCATCGACAACTGTCACGATTTCGGATTCATAAAACTCTCCTTCAACTGCTTTTACACCTGAGATTAATAAGCTCTTTCCTTCTTCTTGTAAAGCTTGTTTTGCTCCAGCATCAACAACTAATTTTCCTTTACTTTTTGCATATAAAGCAAGCCATTGTTTATGAGTTTTCATCACTTTTTCTTGCGCTGTAAAATACGTTCCATCAACTGTTTGGTGAGCTGCTTCAATCAGTGCCTGTTCTTTTAAAGAGGAGCAAATATAAACAGGAACACCCGCCATTGTCGCTATCGTTGCTGCTTTAATTTTCGTATACATCCCGCCAGTTCCATTACTAGAACCAGCTCCTCCTGCCATTTCGACTAGTTCTTTATTAATTTCATCAATCTTATCAAAACGTTTTGCCTTTGGATTTTTCGAAGGATTGTCATTATATACTCCATCTACATCTGTTAATAAAACTAATAAGTCTGCTTGTACCATTGCAGCTACTTGCGCACTTAATGTATCATTATCGCCAACTTTTAATTCCTCAATAGAAACTGTATCATTTTCATTAATAACTGGAATTGCATGACGTGTTAATAATACAGATAACGCTTGGTGAGCATTATTGTAACGACGTTTATCCACAAAATCATCTTGCGTTAATAAAATTTGCGCAGAAACAATACCTTTCATTAATAAATTAGACGTATATTCTTCTAATAATAAGCCTTGACCTACCGCAGCAGAAGCTTGTTTATCGGCAATCTTTGTTGGACGTTTTTTAAATCCTAACGAAGAGAATCCCGCAGCAATGGCACCAGAAGAAACTAAAATTAATTCATGTCCTTCTTCATGTAAGGCTGCTAGTTGTTGTGTAATAGCTTTAACTTTTGCACGTGACAAGCTTCCATCTGGATTTGTTAATGAACTTGTTCCTACTTTAAACACAATTCTTTTATGCTTCATTCTTTTTTCCTTTCTACTAAATAATCAACCTATTTTGCTTCATACCAGTTATTGCCAATATTACTATCTGCTTTTAGTGG
>CALATC010000221.1 GCA_937891475.1 uncultured Granulicatella sp.
TTGTTTGTGTATGATTGTCGCTATATTAATAGAATAGGGGCAAGAAGATGAAACAAGTATTAAGTTTTTGGAATCAATTAAGTTTGATTAACCGAATCGTCATTGGTATGATTATCGGTATTTTATTAGGAATTTTCGTTCCTCAAGCAGCAGCGGTAGGAACTATCGGGACAGTATTCGTAAGTGCGTTAAAAGCAATCGCACCATTATTAGTATTCTTTATTGTACTAAGTGCATTGGCACAACATAAAGAAGGACATGAAACAAATATGAAATCAATTGTGATTTTATATTTATTCGGAACTTTTGCAGCTGCATTAGTGGGGGTTATTGCTAGTTTTGCATTCCCAATTACACTAACTTTAACAGATTCTTTATCAGAGATTAAGGCACCAGAAGGAATTGCTTCTGTATTACAAACATTAATTTTAAAAATCGTAGATAATCCAGTGAATGCTTTAATGAGCGGAAACTATATTGGTATTTTATCTTGGGCAGTTGTTTTTGGTTTTGCATTCCGTAAAGCAGATGCATCTATGAAGTCCGTTTTACAACAAGTGGCAGATGCGACAAGTCATGTTGTTAAAGTAGTCATTAGTTGTGCACCATTTGGGATTATGGGGTTAGTATATACAACTGTTTCAGAAAATGGAGTAGGAGTATTTGCTTCGTATGGTGAGTTAATTATGGTTTTACTTGGAAGTATGTTTTTTGTTGCATTAGTGGTAAATCCAATTATTGTATTCTTTATGATTAAAGAAAATCCTTATCCATTAGTATTCCGTTGCTTGAAAGATAGTGGAATTACAGCATTCTTCACTCGTAGTTCAGCAGCAAATATTCCAGTAAATATGGAATTATGTAGAGATTTAGGATTAGATGAAGATAGCTATTCAGTATCGATTCCTTTAGGTGCAACCATTAATATGGCAGGTGCAGCAATTACGATTACAGTGTTATCATTAGCAGCCGTTAATACTTTAGGAATTCAAGTCGACTTCTTAACAGCGTTAGTACTAAGCGTATTATCAACAGTAGCAGCATGTGGTGCTTCTGGGGTAACAGGTGGATCATTATTATTAATTCCAGTTGCATGTAGCTTATTCGGAATTTCAAATGATATTGCGATGCAAGTTGTTGGGGTTGGATTTATTATTGGGGTATTACAAGATTCTTGTGAAACTGCCTTAAATTCATCAACAGACGTTTTATTCACAGCAGCAGCAGAATTCCGTCAATGGAAAAAAGAAGGACGAGTAATTGATGTTCGTCCTGAATTAGCAGAATAACAGTTCTAGGGAAGACTTTTTAGTCTTCCTTTTTTTTGTGTTGACTTTTTTAAAATAAGAGGTATAATCAATTTATGAAGTTTACAAATGTAAATTTAAGAAAGGTGGTTTTTTTAATGATAAAAGAATTTAAAGTAGAAGGATTAAAATGTTCAGGTTGTGCGAAAGCTGTTGCAAATGCAGTGAGTGCTGTTGAAGGTGTTGAGAAAGCAACTGTTAATTTAGAAGCTAAAAAGCTGACTGTAGAATTTCAACAAGATAAAGTAGAAGAACAAAAAATTATAGAAGCTGTATCCAAAGCAGGATATCAAGCTGAATTAGCATAATAGTAAGAAGGAGTTGTTAATCATGAAGAAAGAAGAATTTGCATTAGAAGGATTACAATGTGCGGGTTGTGTCAGTACGGTTGAAAAAGTTGTCCGAGATCTTCCAGGCGTTAAGGAAGCCAATGTGAATTTAGCGACTGAAAAAATGATGGTGCAATTTAATCCAAAGGAAGCAGATGTCCAAAAAATTATGGAAACTGTTTCTCTAGCTGGATATCAGGCTATATTGATAAATGATGAAGAAGATGTGTTAGAAAAAACAGCGATTAAAAAAGAAAAACAATTACAATCACTTAAAGTAAGAGCATGGGTATCAGGTGTGTTTGCCATTGTATTACTTTATATGGCGATGGGTGAAATGGTTGGACTTCCTCTTCCACAGTTCTTACAACCAATGGAACATCCAATTGTATTTTCTGTAACGCAATTAATTTTAGTAGCTCCTATTTTATGGGTAGGTCGTAGTTATTTTGTGAATGGATTTAAGGCATTGATTAGAAAGCATCCGAATATGGATTCATTAGTTGCATTGGGAACGAGTGCTGCCATTTTATATAGTGTATGGAGTACGATTCGTATTTTAGCTGGAGAGTATCATTATGTGATGCATCTCTATGTAGAATCTGCAGCGGTCATTTTAGCTTTTATTACTGTAGGAAAATATTTTGAAACTTTAACAAAAGGTAGAACTTCTCAAGCAATTCAATCGTTAGTTGCTTTATCTCCAAAAGTCGCAACAGTCATTCGTGATGGAAAAGAAGTAGAAGTTCCTGTAGAGGAATTACAAGTTGGAGAAGTAGTCTTCGTTCGTCCAGGAGAAAAAATTCCCGTTGATGGTGTGATTCTTTCTGGTGAAAGCTTTGTTGATGAATCCATGATTACTGGGGAAAGTGTACCAGTCTTCAAAAAAGAAGGAAGTAAAGTTGTTGGTGCTACATTGAATACAACTGGTTCATTCCAAGTGGAAGTGAGTCAAGTTGGGAAAGATACAACTTTATCTCAAATTATTCGTTTAGTAGAAGAAGCGCAAGGTTCTAAAGCTCCAATTGCTGCCATTGCAGACCGTGTAGCAGGAATTTTTGTTCCAATCGTAATGGGATTATCTCTCTTAGCAGGTCTTTATTGGGGATTGATTGGTGGAGAATCGTTTGAATTTGTCGTAACCGTGATGATTTCTGTGTTAGTCATTGCTTGCCCATGTGCCTTAGGATTAGCCACTCCAACAGCCATTATGGTAGGAACAGGTTTCGGTGCTAAAAGAGGCATTTTAATTAAAAGTAGTGCAGCTTTAGAAGAAGCTGGACATGTCGGTGTTGTTTTACTAGATAAAACAGGAACGATTACAAATGGAAAACCTAAAGTAGTCGATATTCAAGTATTCAACGATTATTCAAAAGAAGAAGTGCTAAAAGTAGCAGCTTCTATTGAAAAACATTCTGAACATCCATTAGGAAAAGCTATCGTAGAAGAAGCTGAAAAACAAGAATTTGACATTTTACCAATTGAACAATTCCAATCTATTTCTGGTATGGGAATTCAAGGAATTGTAGATGGAAAAGAAGTGTTATTAGGCAATCATTTATTATTACAAAATCAAGGAATTGCGGTAGATGAATTTAATGCTGTGATTGATGGAGTCGCTTCTAAAGGGCAAACAGCAATGTTCGTAGTTATTCAAAAACAAGTAGCCGGAATTATTGTAGTTGCGGATACGATTAAAGCAACTAGTAAAGAAGCAATCCAACAAATGAAAGCATTAGGCCTTCAAGTTAGAATGGTAACAGGAGATCATGAAAAAACAGCCAAAGCAATTGCGAATGAAGTTGGAATTGAAACGGTATATAGCCAAGTATTACCAAATGAAAAAGCAAGTGTTGTGGAACAATTGTTGGAAGAAGGCTATCAAGTAGCCATGGTTGGAGATGGCATTAATGATGCACCTGCACTTGCCAAAGCAACAGTCGGGATTGCGATTGGATCTGGAGTAGATGTTGCGATTGAAACTGCCGATATGGTGATGATGCAAGATGATTTAAGATTAGTGGCAAAAACCATTCAATTAAGTAAAATGACAATGATGACGATTAAAGAAAACTTATTCTGGGCATTCATATATAACGTGATTGGAATTCCAGTAGCGATGGGTGTCTTACATTTCTTCGGAGGACCATTATTAAGTCCAATGATTGCAGGAGCTGCGATGAGTTTCAGCTCAGTCTCAGTTGTGCTAAATGCATTACGATTGAATCATAAATTATCTAAATTGGAAAAATAAAAAAGATGAAGCGACCCCAAAAAGTTTAATTTTTTGAGGTCGCTTCAATTATTGCTTCATTATTTTATATCCATGTCTTTGTTTCTTGGGAATATAACATTGTAGTAAAAACTAGCAATACAAAATATAACAATTACTGGTTTAAGAAATGGAAATGAATCGAGAATATTGGTAAACCAAACTAATAAGGCTAAAAATATAAAAGTAATACAGATGATTATTTCATAAAACTTCATATCAATTCCTCCTAACATTTATATACCATACCATCGCCTCTACTAAGTAAAATGATGATGATGACCATTAAGGAAAACTTATCCAAGAGTCGCTTCAATATTTCATGGAAACTACAGCTAAAATAAATATTAATAGTAATACAAATATTAAAAAACTCATTGGATTAAATTCTTGAATTTTCTTTTTATAGACTAATACAATACTTATTGTGACTGAGATCAAACCCATAACAAACACAAATACTGTTACCATTTATAATCACCTCGGGTAGCAAGAAATTGTTGACTGCCAATTCAAATCTAAAATAACACCATCACAATCTAAGCTGTGATAAGTAACATTTTAAG
>CALATC010000222.1 GCA_937891475.1 uncultured Granulicatella sp.
CTCAATTATCTCCTTAAAATTATCTGACTCTTCTTTTCCTAATAAAATATTCTCCTTGATACTTGTATCAAACATATAACCTTGTTGTCTTAAATAACTAAATAAGTTATCTGTATTGTATTGTTTAATATTATCCCCATCAATCAAAATGGTACCTTTTTTGGGTTCTAATTGCTGTAATAATAACTTGAATAGTGTGGACTTTCCTTTACCAGAAGCCCCATTCAATACATACCATTTTCCTTTATCTAATTTTAAATTAACATCGCTAAATAATACATGATCTGTTGTATAACCAAATTCTAAATCCGAAACAGTTATATTTTGCCACGATAATTTAATTGGTTTTTCAATGGTTTTATCATCACTTGCTGCAAACTTATCAATTTTTTCTAACAATTGAACTGAAGAATGAATAATAGTCATATATTGATTAATCGCAGAAATTGAATCAAATAATTTCATTGCTAAATCAGTTGTAGTAAGAATTGCACCAACTAATATTAACTGATTTATTATCAACAGCCCTGTTACAAATATGACCGATAATTGACTAATTACATTTAATAAAAAAATAATAAATGTGACTTTACTTGTTTCTTTAGCAAGTATTACTCTACTATTCTTAATTTTAAATAACTCTTGACTAAAGGAATCCTGATAAAAATTTAATGCACCAAATTCTTTTAGAACATCAATTCCTGTTATCATATTATTAATTTTATTCAAGTAACTTTTATTTGCCTCAGCAACATGATTTCCTGCATTAGATACCATTTTTTTGGTCATTACAGGGATAAAATATAATACAATTGATAATGCAAGACTGACAATGAATAATAAATAATGAACGTAAAATAAAGCAATTAAGGATAAAATAGCACGCAACATAAACTTTATCATACCAAAAATACTTCTCAGCACTTTATTTTCAATCATATTTACATCATTTTGAAGAAATGACTCAATTTCCTTTTGTTCTTGACCGTTAATATAGTTAGCTTTAATATTCCAAGAAGCATCTGACATATCACTACGCATCTTATTACATATGTTTTGAATAACAATTTCTTGATAAATTGTCTGATAATATGAAATGATTAAACTAATAATCCATAATCCCAAAATAATGAATACTTCAATCATGAATACCTTTACATTTTGTTGGATGAGATATTCCGCTACCTTTGTCATTCGTAAGGCAGCATACACTTGTAAGCCAGATACAGTAAATAAACCTGCTATATTTAACAGAAATCCTAACATCTCTCTTCTTAAATATTTAATCATTTCTATCCTCCTTAAATACTAAAACAACTAAAAATGTTTAACTTTCATCTCTTACGTAACAAATTTAAAGTAAAAAGAACTTTTCTCCGTAGCCGAAGTAAAATTAGCTTCTCAAGCTAATTTTACAGGAACTGCTGCCGTCCTGGCTACTTTTTAGAAAAGTTTCTTTTTACTTTAAATGCCTTAAGAGCAATTTAAATAATATTATATTCCTTTTTTACGATAGCCTTTTACATAGTATTGGTTTTTCTCTTCATTAAATTCCAAAATTTCTACTAATGTATTTTGTTGGAGTTGTGAAAGTTTTTGTGCTTCGTAAACTTCTACCCATTCTTCATAATGGTCCATTTCTGCTTTCATTTGAGACGCAAGAAATTCTCTTAATCGTTCAATATCGGTTGAATTTTCAGCTGACATCACTAACGAAGGATAAGCATTTGGTTGAAATTCTCCAACAATTAAATCTGATTTATTATAAATCGTCACCATGGGAATAGTTTCCATCTCTAAATCCTCAACTAAATCATGAACCGTTTTTTCATGCATTAAGAAATTTGGAGACGAAGCATCTACTACATGCACTAATAAATCAACATCTGCACTCTCTTCTAAAGTTGACTCAAATGCGTGAATTAATGTCGTTGGTAAATCTTGAATAAATCCAACAGTATCCGTTAATGTCACATCATATTGATCGGCTAAATCAACTTTTCTTGTTAAAGGATCTAATGTTGCGAATAATTGATCCATTTGGTATGTACCTGCATCTGTTAATTGGTTTAGAATCGTTGATTTTCCAGCATTTGTATATCCAATTAATCCCATTCTAAAACCATTCGAACGATTTCTCTTCATTCTTGAACGTTGACGATGTAATTTTGTTTGTTCTAATTGTTGCTCAATATCTGAAATTTGTTTACGAATGTGTCGTTTATCTGTTTCTAATTGCGTTTCCCCTGGTCCTCTTGTTCCAATTCCCCCACCTTGTCTCGATAAGGCTGTACCTTGTCCTGACAAACGTGGTAATAAATAATTTAATTGAGCCAGTTGTACTTGAAGTTTTCCTTCTTTTGAACGAGCACGCATCGCAAAAATATCTAAAATTAATTGAACACGGTCAATAATACGTGCCTTAATCGTTTCATTTAGATTTTTCGTTTGAGAACCTGTTAGAGATTGGTAGAAAACAATTAAATCAATTTCTAATTCATCGACTAAATGACTAATTTCTTCTACTTTCCCTTTTCCAATCATAGTACGACCACTATACGTTTCTCTTTTTTGAGTCACTGTTACGACAACTTCTCCTTGAGCGGTATCCACTAATTGCTTCATTTCTTCTAAAGCATATTGAAATTGCTCATCCGATTGTGTTGTTTGAACTGCTACAATCATGACTCTTTCTTTTGTGTTTTCCATTTATTCACTTCCCAGTAAAAACTTCTGACAATCTAAAACAACTTGAGAAATTGTGTTAGGATTTTCTACTAAATCATGCCAATGTACAGCTTCAAATCGGTTTCTAAACCAAGTTAATTGTCGTTTGGCATATCGTCTAGAGTTTTGTTGAATTTTTTGAATGGTAGCTTCTTTTGATAATTGACCTTCAAAATAATCCACCCATTCTTTATACCCAATTCCTCGAATGGATTGAACATCTAATCCTTTTACTGCATCATATAATTGTCTAGCTTCCTCTTCTAAACCATTTTGCATCATCATGTCTACTCTTGTATCGATTCTTTCATAAAGGACTGCTCTATCCGTTGATAATCCGATAATATAGGCATCAAAAATAGCTTCTTTTTGTTGTTGATCATTAGCTGAAAATGGCTTTCCACTTGCATGTGTCACTTCCAATGCTCGAATAACTCGTCTTGTGTTATTCGGATGAATAGTTTCAGCACTAACAGGATCAACTTCTTTTAATTGCTCCCACATTGCAAGAGGTCCAATTTCTTCTAGTTCTTTTTCCTTTTCTAGTCGGTAAGCTGGATCATTGGAATCTTCTCCACTAAAATGAAAATCAAATAATAATCCTTCAATATATAATCCTGTTCCACCAACAATAATTGGAAGTTTTCCACGGCTTGCAATCTCTTGAATCGCTTCTCTTGCCATTTGTTTGAAATCACTAGCGGTATATTCTTCCTTGACGTCACAAATATCTAATAAGTAATGAGGAATCCCCCGTGCTTCTTCAGGAGTTACTTTAGCGGTTCCAATATCCAATGTTTTATAAACTTGCATTGAATCCCCATTAATGATTTCTCCATTTAATTGCTGCGCTAATTCGATACTAAGAGCTGTTTTTCCAACACCAGTTGGGCCAACAATGACAATGATTTTTTGTTTTTCTACCATACTACTCCTTTATTTCCGAACGAAGCTCAAGTGCTTTTTGTGGATAATCTGTAAAAATTGCTTCTACATGAAGTTCAAAACAATTTTTTATCTCTTCTTCTTGATTCACTGTCCAAACACGTTTTGGATACTGTGAATGAATCTCAAAGGATTCTTTTAATAAACGATAGTCCGGATGAACGGCTTCAAATTTTACTTCTTCGAATACAAAATTTGCCATTTCTACAGTTTCATATAAAAAGGCAATTTCTTGATTTGGTCGTAATTGTTTCATTTGAATAATGCTTCTAGGATTAAAACTAGAATAAATAATCGCAAAGTTTGGTTGTACTTTTTCTTGTAAAGCCACACATTTTTCAACAATCCCAGCATATTCAATTTGATCCGTTTTTAATTCAATATTTAATGCACCTTTGAAATTCAATTCCTTTAACAACTGGAATACTTCTTCCAAGGTTGGAATTTTTTCTCCTGTAAATGATTCATGAAACCAACTACCTGCATCTAATGCTTGAATTTCTTCTAATGTTAAGTCTTGAATAGATCCACTACCATTCGTCGTACGATCCACTGTTTCATCATGAATCACGACTAATGCTCCATCTTTTGAAACATGAACATCTAATTCAATTCCATCACTTTGAACACGCACTGCTTCTTGAAAAGCAGCTAATGTATTTTCAGGATGAGTTCCTCTACTTCCTCTATGTGCAAAAATTTTAGTCATTTGCAATCACCTGTTTCTTTTGAACTTTATTTTGTTGACGAATTTTTTGAGACAATGCTATCAGTTCTGCTGCATGTTGTTTTGTTAATGCTGTCATTTCTTCTCCAGACAACATACGACCGATTTCTTCAATTCGTTTCTCTTCTTCTAATGTTGTAAGAGTTGTACGTGTACGCTCATCTTTTTCCATTTTTTCAATGAAAATATGAACTCCTGCAATACTTGCCACTTGTGGTAAATGAGTAATACATAAAACTTGAGCAAATTCTGAAATATAATGCATTTTATTCGCAATGGCTTGAGCCACTCGTCCACTAACCCCTGTATCTACCTCATCAAATACGATTGTTCCCACTCCATGCTTACGCACAAAGATAGTTTTCATAGCAAGGGTAATTCTAGATAATTCCCCACCAGATACAATCTTTTGTAATGGTTTAACAGGTTCCCCTTTATTCGTTGAAATATAGAAGTACACTTCATCCATACCCGTTTCAAGTAGTTGTTCAGTTGGTAAGACACGAATTTCAAAAATGGCTTGTTCCATATATAATTCATGCAATTGTGTTTCTATTTTTTCAGCTAATTCAAGGGCAATTGCCTGTCTTTGTTTCGTCAATTCAAGTGCTACTTCTTTTGCTTTTTGTTCGATTTGCGCTTTTTCTTGGATTAATGTTTCAATAATACTCTCTTTATTCTCAATTTGATTTAATTGAGCTTGTGCTTGTGCTTGGAACTCTAATATTTCTTCTGCATTATCTCCATATTTACGTTTTAACTGATAATAAACATCTAAACGTTCTTCAATATAGGCTAATCTTTCTTCATCATATTCTGCATGGTCTAATTCATGACTCATATTAGAAACCGCATCTTGTAATTGATAATAAGATTCTTGTAATTGCTGGTGCAATTGTTTATAGTTTTCACCAATTCCTTCTAAAAATCCTATTTCTTGAGAAGCTTGACTAATCGCATCTACTGCAGAATATTCTTCCGTTTGTAACACAGATAGAGCGGACATTAGGTGTTCTTGAATTTTTTGGAAATGAGTAAAATATTCCTTTTCTTGAACTAATTCTTCCTCTTCTCCAATATAAATATTTGATAATTCAATTTCTTCTACTTGGAATTTTAATAAATCAATTTTTTGAGCATCTTCTTTTTCAGCCGTTTGTAACTTTCTTAATTGGTCTTGAATACTACAAAAATGTTCATAATACTCGCTATAAGAATCTTTTAATGATTGCAATTTTTGCCCAGCATATGCATCTAAAAGGCTTAAATGATGCTCTTCATTTAATAATAAGAAATGTTCATTTTGCCCATGAATATCAATTAAATACGGCCCAACTTGTTTTAATAACGAAACGGTAACCATTTGTCCATTAATGCGACAAGTAGATTTACCTGTTTGATATAATTCACGTTGAATCATGATTTCATCATTTTCAATTTCAATTCCTAATGCTTCGATGTTTCTTTTTGTCTCTTCAGAATCAATGGTAAAAACTGCTTGAATTGTCGCTTTTTCACTGCCATATCGAATCATTTCTAAACTAGCACGTTCTCCAGCTAGTAATCCTACTGCATCAATAATAATTGATTTACCTGCACCTGTTTCCCCGGTTAATACCGTCATGCCTTTTTCAAATTGACAGCGAACTTCTTCAATAATTGCAAAATTTTTAATAAACAATTCTTGAATCATCGTTCCACCTCTATTTTAGATTTTTTAATTGTTGATGAGCTTCTTTCACGACTGCTTGTATACCGTTTTTCCAATCATATGGAGAAGTAACCGTTTCATGTAATTGCAGATGTGCTAAGAACTCAATATTTCCACTTCCTCCTGTAATTGGAGAGAAAGTTAGTTGATTTACAGAAAAACCAATTTGTTCGCAATATTCTAGAATTTCTTCTAGTACATCTTGATGAACTTTTGGATCACTAACAATTCCTTTTTTCCCAATCCGTTCTCTTCCTGCTTCAAACTGTGGTTTAATCAGCACAAGAACGTCACCATCCATCTCTAAAATATCTTTTAATGGTGGTAAAATTAATTTTAAGGAAATAAACGAAACATCAATCGAAGCTACTTGAGGTTTTCCTTTTGTAAAATCTTCAGGCTTACTAAAGCGGAAATTCACTCTTTCCATAACTTCTACTCGTTCATCTTGTCTTAATTTATAATCTAATTGATTATATCCTACATCTAATGCATAACTTAATACAGCACCATGTTGCAGAGCTGCATCCGTAAACCCACCTGTTGAAGCACCAATATCTAATAAAATTTTACCTTCTACACTTACATCAAATGTTGCAAGAGCTTTTTCTAATTTCAATCCACCTCTTGAAACATAGCGAAGGGTTTCTCCTTTAATATAAAGTTCAGTTGTAATCGGAATTTTTTCGCCAGGTTTATCATATCGAATATGTTTCACAGCATCGACAATTTGTCCTGCCATGACAAGTCTTTTCGCTTTTTCCCTAGAATCTGTCAATCCTTGTTGTACGACTAGAAGGTCTACTCGTTCTTTTTCCATTTTTTCTCCTTTAAATCTCTACATATGAGAGAATTTTCATAAATATTTCTTGTACTTGTCTTTGTACATCTGTTTCATTTGGAATCGATAAAATCGCTTGTTTTGCCTGGTTGATTTCTTGTTCTAAGGCAAGTTTCGCTCCATCAATTCCTAAAATGCTTGGATAAGTATTTTTTTCTAATGCTGCATCTTGTCCAGTAACTTTACCTGTTTTTGCAGAATCCCAGCAAACATCTTGTAAGTCATTTTGAATTTGAAAGGCTAGTCCAAAATGAACTCCGAATTTTAAAAGAGCTTCTTCATAAGGGCTCGCATCCTCTAATACTAATAACCCTAAACGAATGGCAGCTAATAATAATTGGCCTGTTTTATCCGCATGAATTTGTTTTAGTTGCTCTAATGTAATTTCTTGATGTTCACTTGCAATATCTCTCATTTGACCAGTAATCATACCGCTAGCTCCGGAAGCTGAACCTAATGCTTGAATAGCATGAACTTTTTTGGCATCTGATAATGAACATTGAGCTAATTCTTCAAATGCGAGTGTTAATAAGGCATCCCCTGCTAAAATAGCTGTTGCTTCATCAAATTGCTTATGAACTGTTAACTTGCCACGACGATAATCATCATTGTCCATTCCAGGTAAGTCATCATGAATTAATGAATACGTATGAATCATTTCTAGAGAAGCTGCAACTGGTAACACATTTTGAATTTCTACTTCTTCTAAATGACTGATTAAGAGAACGATTAATGGACGAATTCTCTTTCCTCCACTACTACACGCATACAGCATCGCTTCTTTCAATCTTGTTGAAATATTTGGAATCTTTTCGATTCGAGCTAATAAATAGGTTTCTATTTCTTGTTGCCAATATGAAATCATTTCACTCATGAGTTACTCCATTAATCTTCTTTTACAACAATCATTTTGCTGACTGTTTCTTCTGCTTTTGTTAATGTTTCATTACAATATTGGCTTAGAGCCATTCCTTCTTGGAACTTCGCAATAGCTTCGTCTAAAGGAACATCTCCTCTTTCCAATTGCTGTACAATTTGTTCTAATTCACTCATTGCTTCTTCAAATTTTTTCTCTTTCTTTACCATAATTGATTTCCTTTCTCTACAGAAGTCACTTTAGAACGAACCGTTCCATCGACTAATTGAATCGTTAATTCTTGTTCCACTTCTAGTTGGTCAACACTTTTAATAATTGTTTCTTCTTGTTGTAAAATCCCATACCCACGATTCATAATTTTTAATGGACTTAATAAGTCTAATTGCTGAATCGCTCTTTGGAATTGTTGTTTTTTATCTTTCATCAATTGAATTTGCGCTTGTTCCAAACGTTTTGCTAAATATTGAAGTGCTTGTTTTTCCGTTTGCACTCTTCTACTTGGAGAACCTAATTCTAAACGATGTTGATTTTTTAATAATTGTTGACGTTTTTGCTGAATACTTTGTTGCATCATTTGCTGCAATCGCATTTCTAATTGATCTACTCGCTGTTGATAAACTTGGTAAATTCGTTCTGGATTTTGGAAAATACTTGCATTCGCTAAAGCTTGCATTCTTTCACGTTTAATTTGTAATTGACGAGTTAATGCTTGTTCCAGACGTGTTTGCAAATTTCTCAATTGTTGATGAATTTCCATTAAAACAGGTGTTGCAATTTCTGCAGCAGCCGTTGGAGTGGCTGCTCTCATATCAGATACAAAGTCAATTAAAGTCGTATCTGTTTCATGCCCTACACTTGAAATAACTGGAATCGACAACTCAGCAACTCTTCTTACAACTGGCTCCTCATTGAACGCCCACAAGTCCTCAATTGATCCACCACCACGTCCAATTATGACGACATCATAATCTTCTTGTTCCACTAAGTCTAAATTTTTCAAAATACTATTGACTGCATGAACACCTTGCACTACTGTTGGATATAAGACTAATTGAACAATCGGAAATCTTCGAGCCACTGTTGTTTGAATATCTTGAATGACCGCCCCTGATTCACTTGTTAAAATCGCAATTTTTTTAGGGAATTGAGGAATTGGCTTTTTAGGAAGAGAAAATAATCCTTCAGCTTCTAATTTCTTTTTCAATTGTTCATAGGCTAAATAAAGAGCCCCTACTCCATCCGGTTCCATATGTTCAATATTAATTTGGTACTGTCCTGATTTTTCAAAAACAGAAACTTTACCAATGACTAATACTTTCATCCCTTCTTCAGGACGGAATTGAATTTTTTTAAAGGCAGATTGGAACATTGTTGCAGAAATAATGGCATTTTCATCTTTTAAACTAAAATACTGGTGAGTCGGACGTAAACGAAAATTTGAAATTTCCCCCGTTAAATAAACTCTTCCAAGATGAGGGTCTTTATCAAATTTATATTTAATATATTTCGTTAATGCCGAGACTGTTACATATTCTTCACTCATGATTTATTTCCCTCTTACATGCATTAAGATACGTCTGCTCTAATAACATCGCAATCGTCATTGGACCAACGCCTCCAGGTACTGGAGTAATGGCACTGACTTTATCGATAACTCCTTCAAAATCCACATCTCCAACAAGTTTTCCAGATTCTAATCGGTTGATACCTACATCAATAATAACCGCATCTTTTTTCACATATTCTTTCTTCACTAAATTGGGTTTTCCAACCGCACTAATAATAATATCTGCACGAGCGATTTGTTTCTCTAAGTCTTTTGTTCGACTGTGACAAACGGTTACCGTTGCTCCACGATTTAAGCCTAACAAAGCCATAGGACGACCAACAATCGTACTTTGCCCAATTACAACCATTTCTTTTCCAACAAGGTCAATATTATACTCTTCTAATAA
This sequence comes from uncultured Granulicatella sp., assembly GCA_937891475.1. The sequence goes on from CALATC010000222.1 coordinate 9,784, forward strand.
TCGAATGATTCCTTTTGGTGTACATGGAACAATACTTTCATCTTTTTGAAGTAATTTTCCTAAATTCACAGGATGGAACCCGTCCACATCTTTTTCTGGAATAATGGCTTCTAATACTGCCTGACTATCTATCTGTTTTGGTAATGGTAATTGAACTAAAATGCCATGAATCGCATCATCTTCATTTAATGCTTTAATTTTATGTAATAACTCTTCTTGAGAAATTGTCTCAGGTAATCTTTCTACAATAGAATGAAATCCAACTTCATTAGCGGCACGTTCTTTATTTCGTACATAAATTTGACTAGCAGGATCTTCTCCTACTAATAGTACGACTAAACCGGGTTTTACTTCCTGTTCTTCTACTTTTTGTTTCAATTCTTGACGAATTTTTAAGGCTAAACTTTTCCCATCTAATACAATCGCCATTTACTCACTCCTTTAAATAAAAAATTGAGCAAAAAGTGTTCCTGGAAGCAAATCATTGCTTCGGAGCGCCTTCTTGCTCAACCTCCTATACTGACTTACCCTTCAACAAAGTTTGATAAGACACCATTAATAAATTTCGCTGATTTTTCATCACTATATAATTTTGCAATTTCAATTGCTTCATTCAATGCAACTGTTTGAGGAACTTCCAATTCAGGTGAACGCATTTCGCAAACTGCTACTCGCATAATCATTAAATCTAAGCGAACGATTCGATTTAATTCCCATCCTTTTAAATGTGAGGAAATTAAAGCATCAATCTCTTCTAACTGGTTTTGAACCCCTTGGATTAAATCTAATGAATAATGAATTTCTGGAAACTCATCTAATAACGCTTCATTAGAATATACTTCTTCATCAAATGATTGTTCATCATGCAATACATCTAACGCTAAGCGAACAGCATCAAATTCTGATAAATCTTTACAAATATCCATTTGATACAAAGCCTGAATAGCAATAATACGTAGTGCACGTCTTTTTAATGGGTTACGACTCACTCTTCATCCCCCAATTCGAAAAATTCTGAATCAACATTTTTTGCTGGAATAATTGTTTGAACATGAATATTTACTTGAGAAATTTCTAATTCACAACTAAATAATAATTGTTCTTTAATTTTATTTTGTAATAATAATGCCAATTTTGGAATAGATACTCCATAATCTACATTACCATACACATCAAGAATAAATTCTCCTTGCTCTTGTGTTAAATAAGCACCTTTAGCAAGTTCTTCACGTCCAAAAAGTGTATTCACACTTGTTTTAATAATTCCTGATAAAGGATGGAATCCTTCCACTTTAGAAGCAACAATTCCTGCAATGCTCTCAATCACTTCAGGGGCAATTTCAATAGCACCTAAAACGGCTGTTTGATTTGAATATTTTTCCATAATGAACCTCCTTTTACAAAGATTCTGAATCGCTATCTAACTCAATGAGCATCACGAATCATGATCTTCACTCTCTTCTACAGTTTACCATGATTTTTGTTCTATCACAACTCACAAGATAGTATCTTATAAAATAATCAATTCACGTGGAACTTGTTGAATCACTTCTCCACCAGTTGGCGTAATAATAATATCATCTTCAATACGAACACCACCAACACCTGGAATATAAATTCCTGGTTCATTTGTAATTACATTTCCTGGAACGAATGCTTGAGTCGCTAAACGACTTACATTTGGAGCTTCATGAATTTCTAAACCAATTCCATGTCCAGTTGAGTGTGTGAAGTATTCTCCATATCCTTTACTTGCAATATAGTCACGAGCAATTTTATCTAGTTCTACTCCAGTTTTACCTGGTCCTGCTGCAGCACTTACTAATAATTGAGCTTGTAATACAACATCATGAATTTCTTTTAATTGATCTGTTGGTTCTCCTACAGCAATTGTACGAGTCATATCAGAAACATAACCTTGATAGTAACATCCAAAGTCTAATGTTACTAAATCACCAGTTTCAATTAATTTTTCACTTGCAACACCGTGAGGCATTGAAGAACGAACACCACTCGCAATAATTGTATCAAATGAAACGCCAGATGCGCCTTGTTTTCTCATGAAGAAATCTAATTCATTAGCTACTTCAATTTCACTCATACCAGCTTTTAGAACATTTAAAATATGTAAAAAGGCTGCATCAGAAATCGAACAAGCTTTACGAATCGTTTGAATTTCTGCTTCATCTTTAATTTCACGAATTTTTTCTACTAATCCTTGAGTTGGAACTAAATCTGTATCAAATTCATCTTCAAAAACTTCTAACATTGAAACAGATAAGTGGTCTGCTTCAAACCCTACATGTTTTAATCCATGTTTTTCAATTAATTCACGGAATACACCTAACCAACCTGTTTTATGTTCAATCACTGTAAAACCTTGAGCTTGTTTTTGAGCTTGTTGAGTATAACGAGCATCTGTTACAAAATATGCTTCATTTAACGTAATTAATGAAAAACCTGTTGTACCTGTAAAATTCGCTAAATAACGTAAATTATATGGACTATAAACAATTAATCCATCAATTTCTAAATCCTTCATCGCATTTCTTACTTTTTCAACTCTGATCATATAATCACCTTCCAAAATCTTTTGTGTAACCTAGTATAACAAAAAAACTCAATAATATATATGATTTTTAAGAAAAAAATAACTTTTTTAGGTCTGCCTAACTTTTTTGATACAAAAAAAACAACTACAACAAAATGTCATAGTTGTCCTTCGTGATTTAAAATTTTCTAAATTTTTCTAAACGTTGGCTTACTAGTTCCTCTTTCGATTTTGTACGCCATTCTTTTAAAGATTGGTATAAAGAAGTTTGAAGTTCCATTGCTATTTTTTTAAACGAACGATTTTTCTCTAAAATAATTTTATCAACAATTCCTTCTTCGAATAATTCCTTACTTGTAAACTTCATTAATTCGCTTGCTTGTTCAGCTTTTGTACTATCTTTCCACAAAATCGATGCAAAACCTTCTGGAGATAAGATAGAATAAATAGCATATTCCATCATCAAAACTTCATTAGCAACAGCTAAAGCAATCGCTCCACCACTTCCACCTTCACCCATTAAAATGGCAATGACCGGGACAGTTAAATGACTCATCTCTTGAAGATTTTTAGCAATAGCTTCCCCAATCCCTCTATCTTCAGCACTTTTACCACAAAATGCTCCAGCAGTATTAATCATCGTAATAATTGGGCGATTAAATTTTTCAGCTTGTTTCATTAGTCTTAAACTTTTTCGATAGCCTTCTGGATGAACTTGTCCAAAGTTACGCTCAATATTTTCTTTTAATGTATGTCCTTTTTGCATTCCGATGACTGTAACAGGAATCTCTTTCAAACGAGCAATCCCTCCAATTATGGCAGCATCGTCTGCAAAAAAACGATCTCCTTTTAATTCGATAAAGTCATCGAAAATTTCATCAATCCATTCTTTAGTGGTTGCACGGTTAATATCGCGTGCTTTTTGGACAATTTTCATTGGTTTCATCTGAATTCCTCCTCTAAAGAATGTAGACTTAAAAGAGTTTTTAATGTTTCTTTTAACTGAGTACGATGAATAATAGCATCAATAAATCCATTTGCCTGTACAGTTTCTGCTTGTTGGAAATCATCCGGTAATTTTTCTTTCATCGTTTGTTCAATCACACGTTTACCCGCAAATCCAACAATCGCTCTTGGTTCACTAATAATAATATCCCCTTGCATTGCAAAACTAGCTGTCACACCACCTGTTGTAGGATCTGTTAATACTGTGATGTATAATAATCCTTCTAAATGATGCACTTGTACTACTCCACTAATTTTTGCCATTTGCATTAATGAATAAATTCCTTCTTGCATTCTAGCGCCACCAGAAGCTGTGCAAACTATAATTGGAAGCTTTCTCTTGGTTGCTTCTTCAAAGGCTAAAGTCAGTTTCTCACCAACTACTTGTCCCATTGAACCCATCATAAAATAGGGATTCATAATCGCTAAAACAAATGGTAAGTGACTAATTTTTGCAAGCCCAACCGTTACAGCTTCTTCTTCCCCTGTTGTTTGTCGTGCTTTTTTCTGTTTCAAGTCATACCCTGGGAAATCGACTGCTACTTTCATTTGTTCGTCATTAAACCACTCTTCAAATTCATCTGTCATAATGGAAATTCTTTGTTTTGGTGTTAATCTAAAATGATAATCACAGTTTGGACAAATTTGAAATTCTCCAATATCCTCTAAATAAACCGTTTTTTGACAATGTGGGCATTGAATCCATTTCCCATCTGGTATCATTGGAGTTTTTTCAGATTCTTCTACATCAACAGGATTCTGTTTTAATGAAATATAAGGACGTTTTTTAAATAAACCCATTTAATCACTCCTTT
>CALATC010000223.1 GCA_937891475.1 uncultured Granulicatella sp.
CAGAAGCTCCTGCAACAATTAGTTTTGGACGTTCTGTTTTAGCAATTTCTTCTAAGGCATCATAATCAATCATTTCTGTTTCCGGATTCAATCCATACGCAATAAAATCATAATCTTGACCAGAGAAGTTAACTCCCATTCCATGGGTTAAATGACCGCCATGACTTAAATCCATTCCTAAAATTTTATCCCCTTTTGAAACAAGCGTTCGATAGGCTGCCATATTCGCTTGAGAACCAGAATGGGGTTGAACATTAGCATATTCCGCTCCAAATAATTCTTTTACACGGTCGATTGCTAATTGTTCAATTACATCGATATATTCACATCCACCATAATAACGGCGATTTGGGTAACCTTCAGCATATTTATTCGTTAAAATGCTACCTTGCGCTCTTAATACGGCAGGTGAAACGAAGTTTTCTGAAGCAATTAATTCAATCCCATGCTTTTGTCGCTGGGCTTCTTTTCCAATTGCCTCAAATACTAGTGTGTCTTCTTTAAACTGTGTCATTAGCTTCACTCCTTTTCTTCAATAGAATTATTCTAACATAGTTTGTCAGTATCCTCAAAATTAGTAGCTTCTCTTTTTCTATAGTTCTTTTTTTATAACACTAGATGCTTTTTCTAAGCGATTCATATACGCCAACCCCGCACCTTCTTTAACACTTGCCTGCGCTAAAATAATCGTTGCATCTGTATGGTCTAATGAACGCAATGCATTAAATAAATGATGGTTCATATCTGCAACTGAATCTTCTTCTCCTAATGAATAAGACTCGCTCACATTTGACTTCACTGCTTCTAAAACGTCATCTGTCGCCATGACTGCAACTTTTTCGCCTTGTTCTTGATACTCTCCAATTAGTGAATGCCAAAACTCTAAAGAACCTTCCACCACAACGACTGGAGTAGTTGGAGCATAGTGGCGATATTTCATTCCCGGTGATTTAGGCGTTACTTTTTCCCCGGTTGTTGTTTTCATATAGTCCACTAATGGTCCAATAATTGGTTCTATTTCTTCTTTTGTAATGACTCCAGGACGTAGAATAACGGGACCTTCTTCATTCGTTAAATCAATTACTGTAGATTCAACACCGACACTTGTATCTCCACCATCTACGATACCCGCAATTCTTCCGTCCATATCTTCCACCACATGTTCGACTCTTGTCGGGCTAGGCTTTGTCGATTGATTAGCACTTGGTCCGACTAATGGAATTCCAACTTGTTCAATTAATGATAATGTCAACTCATGATTCGGCATTCTAAATGATACGGTCGGTAATCCAGCTGATAACGCCGGTGCATAAATACCAGGTTTCGCTTTTAAAATCATCGTTAATGGTCCTGGCCAAAAATGTTTTGCTAATAATTTCGCACTTTCTGGAAATTCTTCAACAGTGTTGATGACTTGGTCTACAGAATGAACATGAACAATTAATGGATTATCGCTCGGTCTTCCTTTTGCTTCAAATACTTTTAAGACAGCTGCTTGACTCGTTGCGATTGCTCCTAATCCATACACCGTTTCTGTTGGAAAAGCGACAACTTCTCCTTCTTTCAATAAAGTAGCTGCTTGATTTAATGTTTCCTGATGAAAAATTTGTGTTTTCATGTTACTTCCTCCTTCCTACAATAATCATTCGGTCATTTCCTGATAAATCTTTATGAACACTGACTTCTCTATTCAGACAATAATGTTTAAATAATTGTTGAACAACTTTCCCTTGCTGGAACCCAATTTCAAAAAAGGCTTGCCCTTCTTCTAATAAGTAAGTTTCTAATTTTTGAG
>CALATC010000224.1 GCA_937891475.1 uncultured Granulicatella sp.
GATTTTTTATGTCTAACTTTTGGGGTGCAGTACATTTTCGCCTGTATCTTTTTTCTATTGTTGGAAGTATTCTTTCAAAGCACTTGCAATGCTTTTTGCTATATTTTCTTGATATTCAGATGACTCAATTAATTTATTGTCTTCAACATTGTTTAAATAACCCAATTCTAAAAGAATTGATGGTTGTTTATTTTCACGTAACACTAAGAAGTTTTGGAATTTAGTTCCTTGACTTTTAACAGTTAAGTTTCTAGCAATATACTTATTCACGGTTTGTGCTAAGTTTTCACTTGTTGCTGCAAAGTAATAACCAGTTGTTCCTGAAGCATTCGGGTTTGGACCTGAATCAAAGTGCAAGCTAATGAAGGCATTTGCTTGCTCACGATTACTTAATTGAGCACGATTTTCTAAGCTAACGCTCTTATCAGAATCACGAGTTAAAATAACAGTTGCGCCTAAATCTTCTAATTCTTTTTTCAATAGTAGAGCAGTAGTTAGAGTATGATCTGCTTCGTGTTTCTCACTAAAAGTCACAACAGCGCCTGGATCATCTCCACCATGACCTGGATCGATGACAATTTTTGCTTGTTCAATTCCTTGTGGGAGGTGAGAATCCGTTTCAACAGCAGCAAAGTTTGCATTAACTAACCAATATGGAATATAAGCTTTTTTACCATTACCAATAGATACTTTATAATAATCATTTTCACGGTCTTCATAATTAAAAATTGTTCCAGCATTTACAGTACTAATACGTTTTGAAAACATATCAGCTGATTCATAAAGTGGTGTTTCTTTTAATTTTGTAGCGACCATTTTTTTCGCATCTAAGGTTTGAGGTAATCCTGCTTGTAATTTGTACAATTCATTCATATGGTCAACAGCATAATTTAATTGATTACTATCAACATAACCTTCTTGACCATTATAGGATACTTTAGCAAAGTTTGATTGTTGATCATCTAATAAATAGAAAGGCTGACCAAAAGGAATGGTAGTCACAACTTGAGAAGTACTATTAGATTCCTTATACATTGAAACAGGCCCGCTAGAGTGTCCAATCATTAAATGAGTTAATAAGACATCTTTTGTTGGCATCCAAGCTACTTGTTGATGGAATTGAACTTGTAACCATTCGTCATTGACTTTATGTAAAACGAGTACATATTCACCTTTTTTTACTTCCGCAATAGGAAATTGTTGTGTATTAGGTTCTTGATATAATTTAACAGAAGTTTCAGTTTCTACAGCTGCTACTTGAGCAACTAATGACTTATCAAGTTTTTCATTATTTTGTGTTTCTTCTTCATGTTGATGATTTGCTACTACAGTTGTCTCAACTTGAGATGAAAAGGGTGATGGGCTGGCATCAATTAATGGAATAATGGAAAAACCAAAGGCAAGTAGGAAAGCACTAAAACTTATGAAATATTGAACGTTTTTATTACGAATTATTTTGTTAACGTTTTCCATAGGCGCTCCTTTTATAATCCTATTTTAATCTTATACATTTTTTATTATACCAATTATGAAAGTGTTTGAAAAGTAAAAGGTAAGGGGTTAACAGAAGCTTTCATTGAAAATTACTTGAAAGGGATAATGCTTGATGATTCATGATTTGTCACGTAAAATAAAAGTGATTTGAATGAGGAGGAATAAAGATGTTATTAGGATCTCATGTTTCCATGAGTGGAAAAGAAATGATGTTATTATCTGCAAAAGAAGCAGCAAGTTATCAAGCAAATACGATGATGGTGTATACTGGAGCACCACAAAATACAAGAAGAAAGCCAATCGAAGAGTTAATGATCCCACAAGGACAAGCATTTATGCAAGCAAATGGAATTGAAGAAGTAGTCGTCCATGCACCTTACATTATTAACTTAGCAAATACTACAAAAGAAGGTTATTTAGATTTTGCGATTGAATTTTTAAGAGAAGAAATTTGTCGTGCTGAAGCCATTGGTGCAAAACAAGTTGTTCTTCATCCAGGTTCTCACGTAGGTGCAGGGGTTGATGTAGGGATTACACAAATTGTAAAAGGATTGAATGAAGTCATTGATAAAAATCAAAAAGTTCAAATTGCTCTCGAAACAATGGCAGGAAAAGGAACTGAATTAGGGAGAACGTTTGAAGAGATTGCCCGTATGATTGACGGTGTTACTCATAATGATCGATTATCTGTGACATTGGATACTTGTCATATTCATGATGCAGGATATAACTTAAAAGAAGATTTTTCTGGCGTTATGACGGAATTTGATAAAGTGATTGGTTTAGACCGCTTAAAAGTACTACATATTAATGATTCTAAAAATGTCTGTGGAGCACATAAAGACCGTCATGCGAATTTTGGATTTGGTGAAATTGGTTTTGATGCTTTAATGCAAGTAGTATCAGAAGAGAAATTTAAAAATATTCCTAAAATTTTAGAAACTCCATATGTTGGAGAAGATAAGAAAAATCAAAAACCACCTTACTTATATGAAATTCAAATGATTCGTCAAAATCAATTTGACCCAGATTTACTTTCAAAAATTATTAGTCAGTAATAGGAGGAAGTTTTATGCCACACGATCATGAACACGGATGCTGTCATCATAAAGAAAATCAAAAAAAAGAATGTTGTCATCATCATGGAGAGAAGCATACCCATCATAAGCATGAATGTTGCCATCACCACGAAGAAGCACATCATCATTCAAGTGAAAATGAAAAACAACATCATCACTGCCATTGTCATCATGGACAAATTGAACAAGCGATTCAATTATTAAAACAGGCAGGATTTAAGTATACAAGTAAACGTGAGAAAATTATTGAAATTTTTAGTCACGAAGATCGCTATTTATCTGCAAAGCAAGTACAACAACTATTAGAAGCAGATTTTCCGAATATGAGTTATGATACCATTTATCGTAATTTATATGATTTTACGGATTTAGGCATTTTAGAAACAACTGAATGGAATGGTGAAAAATTATTCCGTTTTGGTTGTAGTCATGAAGGTCATCACCATCATTTTATTTGTGAAAAATGTGGTCGCACAAAAGAAATTGAGTTTTGTCCGATGACTTATTTCGAAACTCAATTAGAGGGATGTGAAGTGCATTCTCATCGTTTTGAAATTTTTGGATTATGTGAAAAATGTGCTCGTGGAAGTTTATAATCAAGTGTCAAAATAGAATTTTTTAGGTAAAATTTTTAGTGTATCTAATTGACAATTGAGCAAACCTTTTCTATAATAAAAAAAGGACATTTCGTTTGTTTGGTTATTCTATTCAAAAGAAAACAGTTACTTTTAATGCTCGGAGGGAGGGAATAGGATATGTCAAAAACAGTTGTTCGTAAAAACGAATCACTTGATGATGCTCTTCGTCGCTTCAAACGTACTGTTTCTAAAACTGGAACTTTACAAGAGGCTCGTAAACGTGAGTTTTATGAAAAACCAAGTGTAAGACGTAAGAAAAAATCAGAGGCAGCTCGTAAACGTAAGTTCTAGTCAACTCTGTGTATCATATGACTAAGTAAAGGCTGGGATTTACGTCTCAGTCTTTTTCGTATTTTAAGGAGTGAAAATCATGAGTTTAAAAGAAACATTGAATAATGATATTAAAACAGCTATGAAAGCAAAAGATAAAGAAACATTAGCTGTACTAAGAATGATTAAAACTGCCGTTCAAGCAGCAGAAATCGATAAAAAAGAAGAATTAAATGCTGAAGAAGAATTGACGATTTTAGCACGTGAAGCAAAACAACGTCGTGAATCATTAGCAGAATTTGTTAAAGCAGGTCGTGATGAATTAGTTGCCAAAACAGAAGCGGAAATTGAAATTGTAGAGCGTTACTTACCAAAACAATTATCAGTAGAAGAAGTAAAAGAAGTCATTGCTACTGTTGCTGAAAAAATTGGTGCAACAACTCAAAAAGAATTTGGTAAATTAATGGGTGCTGTTATGCAAGAACTAAAAGGAAAAGCAGACGGCAATGTGATTAAAGAACAAGTGAAAGCTCATTTAGGTTAATCAGAATTCAAACTATTGTTTAATAACTTCAGAATGAATGAAAAGAAGAATTAATTTATGAAATGGAGTTTTGTTTTAAAAGGCTCTCAGCGTAAATGATTCCAAGATAATATACTTGAAAAATAATAAATAGAAAGCTATAATTTAATCAAAGATGAGCGGTCGGCTCATGGTCAATCTGATATTAAACTTGAACATAAGGGTCAAGCGGGTGGCGGACACCAAAAAAATCCGAAATTAAACTTGAACATAAGGGTCAAGCGGGTGGCAGACACCAAAATAAACCGACTGGAGAACGTCCCAAACTATTGGGACGTTTTTTTGGAGGTAAAAATATGAAGAAGGAAGAACAATTTAGGACTATAAATACTCTTGAATATAATAGAATCGTCCACAGTATTCCATCACTTTATAAGATTGCGAAGTATTTTAAAGATAATTTTTTCGGTAAAAAAGTTGTATATTGTACTCGTAATCAAAAAATTTCAGTATATTTTTCAGAAAGTAATTTTATGCATCTATGTGGGTTATATTATTCACGAGGAGCAAAAAACTTCTTTTTAGACTGTTTGGATAAAAAATTAGATGTTTCTTCTCTGCTAGTAAAAAAAGATGGTACAACTTTTCAAAAATTAGCAATTTTGAACTCTGTTACAGAATTAACAAGTCCTCATGTTCGATTAACTGGTTCGGGAAGATATTTATATTTAGAATTTGATTATGCATTAAGAACTAAAAAACAAATTTTAGCATTAACATTAAAAGATACGAGTAAAAAAATTGTTCCTCAATCGTTACTTGATTTAAAAAAGAAGAGAGACTTTCCTAAAGGAGAAGATATTATAAAAATATATGCAGTAGATTTTTATACTGGGAAAGAATGGATTTATTATACTGAGGAAATTGATTTGAAAGAAAAATAGTATTTAGATTTTGTATAGATATAGTTTATAAAACAATTAATAAGAACCAGAAGCCTTTATATTAGTAGTACCAATTGATTGAATGAATGCAAAACTTATAATTAATCGACAGATGCATTGCTGCTTGGAGTCACAAATTTTTTGTGGCTCTTTTGTGTTCTATAAGACAATCATCAAATCACACTAAATTCATAGTAAGAACTGTCAAAAATATGCTATAATAGTGCTACATACAGTAAATGGAGGTTAACAGTGTGGTAGAACAAAATTATAAACAAGCGTTAGAAATCCAAGATCATCCACAACTTGTTCAATTGTTTGGTTCACAGGATCAACATTTGAGATTGTTGGAAGAAACGTTTGAAACAATCATTACTCATCGTGAAGAACAATTGTTAATTTCCGGTGAAGAAGACTCTGTAAAGCAAACGATCATATTATTAGAACAACTACAAGAATTAATTGCACGTGGAATTTCAATTTCTCAAACGGATATTGTAACAGCGATTAAAATGGCTAAAAGAGGCACATTAGATTATTTTCTAAATTTATATAATGAGGAAATTGGTCGAACATTTTCTGGTAAACCTATTCGTGCTAAAACTTTTGGACAACAACAATACATTCATGCGATTAAGAGAACAGATATGGTGTTTGGAATTGGACCTGCAGGAACTGGGAAAACTTTCGTCGCAGTTGTAATGGCAGTTCAAGCTTTGAAAAAAGGTCAAGTAAAGAAAATTATTTTAACACGACCAGCTGTTGAAGCAGGGGAAAATTTAGGGTTTTTACCAGGGGATTTAAAAGAAAAGGTCGATCCATATTTACGTCCGATTTATGATGCGTTATATGCGATTTATGGAGTTGAGCATACAAATCGTTTATTGGAACGAGGAGTTATTGAAGTAGCTCCCCTTGCGTATATGCGTGGACGTACATTAGAAGAAGCATTTATTATTTTAGATGAAGCACAAAATACAACAAGAGCTCAAATGAAAATGTTCCTAACTCGTTTAGGATTTGGTTCTAAAATGATTATTAATGGGGATAAGACACAAGTAGACTTACCAAAGGGAAGTCATATGAGTGGTTTAGTAGATGCAGAAAATAAACTGAAAGGAATTAGTGGTATTTCTTTTGTAGAATTCGATGCATTTGATGTTGTACGTCATCCATTAGTATCAAGTATTATTGATGCCTATTCAGAACAAGGTGAATAAGTAAGGAGTAAATGAAAAATGAGACAGAAACTGCGAAAATTTCAGGAAGTTTTGGGCATTTTCTATTTGCCCTTACTTCTTTTTTTAACATTTATTGGACTACTTGTCATTGGATATGGAAGTGTAAAACCAACGACTTATACAGTAGAATTAAATCAAGTTGCTAAGGAAACGATTCGTGCTCCAAGAACTTTGGAAGATAAAGCTCAAACAGAGAAAAATCAACAAATTGCAATGGATGCTGTCAGCGATGTATTAGTGTTTGACCAAGAACGATTAACAAAGCAACTAACGAATATTCAGCAATTTTTCCAAGCTATTAAGACTGTTGCTTCAAAGGCATCTGCTGAAATTATTAAAATAGATCAAAGTAATTCTTCTGAAGAATCTGTGACAAGAGTAGCAACAACACAAGAAAGAGTTCAGTATTTTAAGAAATCACTTGAGAAAGAGAATCAATCGATTAGAGAATTTGCTGTTTTTATACCTGATAAATATATTTCTCAATTATTATTAGCGAATAGTGATCAATTAACTTCGTATGAGAAAACATTAAAATCAGTTGTAGAAACACAAATGAAAAATCCAATTAGTGAAAGCACCGTTACAAAAGCACAAGAAGAGGCAAAGAAAACTTTATTCTATAGTGATTATTCTGATACAGAAAGAGAATTATTAGGCCAATTGGTGACCGTTTCGGTTATTGTGAATAATGTAGTGGATAAAGAAGCAACTCAAAAGGCAAAGGATGCAGCAAAAGCAGCCGTTACTCCAGTAAAAATTTTACAAGGACAAGTGCTAGTCCAAGAAGGGCATGTGATTTCGGATCAAGAGATTCGTCTAATTGAATTATTTGGGTTAAGTAATGGACAACGAAACTATCACGAATTATTTAGTTATTTATTATTCTTAACAGGAATCATTATTTTCTTAGCTGTATATTTTTATAAACCAACTGCATCTGATAAACAAAATTCTAGCGATACAGCAACTGCTTTAACTGTTTTTAGTTTGATATTTGTTGCAGGTGTTTTAGTATTAAAAATATTAGCGTTAGTACAACATCGAGGAGTGGAACACATTGGTTTGATATTCCCAGTTGCCGGTTTAGTGTATCTTCTCTATCGTTTAACAAAGAGTTTAAGACTTACCATTTTTTCAATTGTATTGTTACCAATTTTTTCATGGTTTTTCTTTTCTCAATCAACAAATGTGTTGCATTTAATTTTAACGACTGTATTTCTATCAGTCATTGCATGGATTGGGATTTTAAATGAAACTTTGTGGAAGAATCAATTATGGTTCAAACGTTTTATCAAATATTTAGTTTATCCTGTATTATTAGGAGTTCCATTTATGTTTTATAGTAATTATGAATTTCAAACGCAACAAACGATGCTTGTCTTTCTATTTTTACTATTAAGTGGATTTTTATCATTTTTAATACCGGTGATCTTAATGCCGTATTTAGCTTATGTATTCGAAGATAGTTCAGTATTATTATGGGCTGAATTATCGAATCCAAATCAACCATTATTAAAAGACCTAATTACTCAGGCTCCTGGAACATATCATCATAGTTTAATGGTTGCAAATATTTCTGCCAACTGTGTAGAAGCAATTGGTGGTGACTCTCAATTAGCCAGAGTAGCCTGCTATTATCATGATATTGGAAAGTTAGAACATCCATTATTCTTTATTGAGAACTTACCTGGACATATGGAATCGCCTCATAAAATGTTAAGTGCGGAAGAATCGGTTCATATTATTTTTAACCATGTGACAAAAGGGGTAGAAATTTTAAAACAACACCAATTACCTCAATCAGTCATTGATATATGTGCACAACATCATGGAACAACATTGATGAAATATTTTTATGCAGAAGCATTAAAAAATAATCCGGATGTAAAAGAAGAAGATTTCCGTTATCCAGGACCAAAACCTCAAACAAAAGAGGCTGCAGTTATAAATATCGTGGATAGCGCAGAAGCGGCAACTCGTGCGATGAAAGAACCTACCTTAGAAAAGGTAGAAGCGTTAGTTCATTCCATTATTATGAATCGACTAGAAGATGAACAATTTGTAGAATGTGATATTACGATGAAAGAAATAGCAATTGTAGAAAAAATGATTGTGACATCTTTAAATGGTACATTCCATTCAAGAATTGAATATCCAACAATCAAAAAACAAGAAGCGAAATAGAAAGGAAATATTATGTTTATTGAATTAATAGACGAAACCGAAGTAGTAAAAGAAGAATATCAAAAATTAGTAGAAGATGTCGTGTCATTTGCAAGCGACTATTTACATTATCCTGAAAATCGTGAATGCTGTATTTCATTTGTATCAAGTGAAAGAATTCGTGAGATTAATCGAGATTTTAGAAATATTGATAAAGTAACAGATGTCATTAGTTTTGCATTAGACGATGAAGATGAAGATATGGATCCAATTAAAAACTTTATGGCTTCAGATGAAAATTTTGTCACTTCTATTGGAGATATTATTATCTCAGTGGATCGTGCAAAGGAACAAGCAGAAGAATATGGACATAGTTTAGAACGTGAATTAGGCTTCTTAGCGTTACATGGTTTCTTGCATTTAAATGGTTATGATCATCAAACAGAAGAAGAAGAAAAAGAAATGACAGGCTTGCAAACAGAAATTTTAACAGCCTATGGTTTAACAAGAAATGCATAAACAAGTTGAAAAAAATCATCATTTCAAACAATCATTGCAACATGCTATTAATGGTATTAAAACCGTATTTCAAGATGAACGAAACTTTAGATTTGATGTTGCGGCAGCTATTTTAGTGGTAATACTAGGAGTCGTATTAAAAATTGAAAGACTAGAATGGTATTGGATTATATTTTGTATCTTTTTAATGTTTATTTTAGAAATGTTAAATACCGTTGTAGAACAATTAGTCGATTTAATGGTAGAACATAACTATCATTTAGCTGCTAAAAAAGCAAAAGATGTAGCAGCAGGCGTTGTATTAATGGGATCTATTTTTGTTCTCTTAATGGCTTCTGGAATTTTTATTCCAAAGATTGTACAAATATTTTTATAAGGAGAGTCATATGTCAAAACAATTTAAATCAGGTTTTGTAGCAATTGTTGGTAGACCAAATGTAGGAAAATCTACTTTTATGAATTATGTATTAGGTCAAAAAATTGCGATTATGTCGGATAAAGCTCAAACAACACGTAACAAAATTCAAGGGGTTTATACAAATAAAGATTGTCAAATCGTCTTTTTAGATACTCCTGGAATTCATAAACCAAAGCATGAACTAGGGAATTTTATGGTGGAGAGTGCTTATTCTGCATTAAAAGAAGTGGATGCTGTATTATTTATGGTAAATGCTGCAGAAAAAAGAGGTCCTGGTGATGACTTCATTATTGAAAAATTAAAGGAAATTAAAACACCTGTATTTTTAGTGTTAAATAAAATTGATTTAATTTCTCCAGATGAATTATTAGACCGAGTTGAATCGTATCAAGAAACGATCCCATTTGCTGGAATTATTCCAATTTCAGTTTTACAAGGAAATAACGTCCAAGAATTGATGACAACTTTAACAAATCATTTACCAGAAGGTCCTCAATATTATCCAAGTGATCAAATTACAGATCATCCGGAATACTTCGTTGTATCTGAGTTAATTCGTGAGAAAATCTTACATTTAACAAAAGAAGAAATTCCTCACTCAGTAGCCGTTACTGTAGATAAAATGCAAAAAGATGAGTTTGATAAAGTCCATGTATATGCTAATATTATTGTGGAACGTCCAACTCAAAAAGGAATTATCATCGGTAAAGGTGGTAAATTGCTAAAAGAAATTGGTGTGAGAGCGAGAAAAGATATCGAACAATTACTCGGAAATAAAGTCTATTTAGAATTATGGGTTAAAGTAGAAAAAGATTGGCGTAAGAAGAAAAGTCATTTACAAGACTTTGGATATCGAACAACAGATTATAAAGATTAAGGTGACTTTATGGAATACTTTCAAAAGTTTACCGGTATTGTTCTATTTCGACAAGAATATAAAGAACATGATATGATTGTCAAGATTTTCTCTCGAGAATTTGGAAAACAAATGTTTTTCGTGAGAAATTTACAACGCTCAAGTCATCCTTTATCTGCTGCAACTTTACCCTTTACAAGAGCTGTTTTTATTGGAACCATTCATCAAAATGGATTTAGCTTTATTAGGGAATGTCTTGAAGTTCAAAATCATCGACGTGTTTATGAACAGATTGAAGTTCAAGCAGTCCTGACGTATATGATGCAATTGGTGGATGCAGTAATGGAAGACCGAATCGTCAATACAGAGCTGTATGATTTATTAGAAAATTGCATTCGTGCAGTGGAAAATGACCTAGATCCATTTATTTTAATGCATTATTTTGAATTGAAAATGTTAAAATATTTTGGGATAGGTTTTCAATGGCAAAATTGTTGTTTTTGTGATGAGTCAGTTGGACCATTTGATATTTCTTTGAAGCATCAAGGAATGCTGTGTTCAAGACACTATGATAAAGATGAGAATAGATTGCAACTAAGTCCGAAAGCAGTACATATTGCGAGACTTCTTGTTGCAATGAAATCACCTTTACAAATTCAGTCATTAAGTTTATCTGCTGAAACAAAAGCTGATTTAAAAAGGCTTTGTGACTCATTAATGGAGGAATTTGTAGGAATTCGATTAAAAGGTAAAAAGTTTATTGATCAAATGCAAGATTGGCAGACCCAATTACAGATACGTCGAAATAAAACAGAAGAATAATGAAATTACTAATAAATAAAATGGGCGATAGAATTTAAATCTATCGTCTTTTTTGCATACATTTAATGCTAATTTCTCAGTAGATTATTAGAATTTAAGCCGTTTTCGTGATACACTTAATAGGATGAAATAAAACGGAGGTATGAGATGTACGAATATCTTAAAGGAGAATTAGTGGCTATTCAGCCAACGTATATTGTTGTAGAAAACCATGGAATTGGATATCAAATTATGTTTGCCAATCCTTATCGTATCCAATCAAAGTTGAATGAAGTGATTCGAGTTGAACTTCAACAAATTGTTCGAGAAGATTCGATTACATTGTATGGTTTTTTAAGTGATGAGGAAAAAGAATTATTCCAAAAATTAATTAGTGTTTCTGGAATCGGACCAAAAAGTGCCGTATCGATTTTAGCAAATGATGATGTCAATGGTTTTATCCAAGCAGTAGAATCCGGCAATATTACGTATTTAACAAAATTTCCTGGAGTTGGTAAAAAAACTGCTCAACAAATTGTGTTAGATTTAAAAGGAAAATTCACGAATATTGTAGTGGAAGAAGTAGCTACTCCAGAAGTAGAGACGACAACTGGAATGAAACATCTAGAAGAAGCAAGAGAAGCATTATTAGGATTAGGATATTCTGCAAAAGAAATTACAAAAGTTTGGAAAGAGTTAGAAACAGCAGCTCCTCAAACAACTCAAGAAGCATTATCCATTGCATTTAAATTATTGATGAAATAGAAAGGAAGAATTGTGTGGAAGAACATCGATTTGTAGATGGTAGTCCGTTAGATGAACAAGAAGTTTCAACGGAATTATCATTACGACCGCAAAATTTACAACAATATATTGGTCAGCAAAAAGTAAAAGAAGAGTTATCCATTTATATTCAAGCTGCACGTAGCAGGAAAGAAGCTTTGGATCATGTCTTATTATATGGTCCTCCTGGATTAGGGAAGACAACTTTAGCGATGGTCATTGCAAATGAATTAGAAGTAGGAATAAAAACAACGAGTGGACCAGCCATTGAACGCCCTGGAGATTTAGTCGCATTATTAAATGATTTAAATGCTGGAGACGTTTTGTTTATCGATGAAATTCATCGCTTACCTCGTGTTGTTGAAGAAATGCTTTATTCTGCAATGGAAGACTTCTTTGTTGATATTGTAGTAGGACAAGGGCCAACAGCCCATCCCGTTCATTTTCCATTACCACCTTTCACTTTAGTAGGTGCGACAACTCGTGCGGGTGCTTTATCTGCTCCGTTAAGGGATCGTTTTGGAATTGTTTCTCATATGGAATATTACGATGAGGAATCGTTAACTGAAATTGTTAAGAGAACTGCTAGCGTATTTGAAAGTGACATTCATGAAGAAGCTGCTCGAGAAGTTGCCCTTCGCTCAAGAGGAACACCACGTATCGCCAATCGTTTATTAAAACGTGTCCGTGATTTTTCTCAAGTTTATGAAGAAGGTGGCATTTCAAAAGAAATTACGCAAAAAGCTCTTAAAGTCCTTCAAGTAGATGAAAAGGGACTAGATGCAATTGACCGTAAATTGCTAAATGCGATGATTGACTTATATGATGGTGGGCCAGTCGGATTAGGAGCGATAGCTGCTAATATTTCTGAAGATGCTGAAACAATCGAAGATATGTATGAACCATATTTATTACAAATTGGATTTATTAAGCGAACTTCAAGAGGAAGAATGGTAACCCCTGAAGCTTATGTTCATTTGAACAGAAGATATTAGAATAGAAAGATGGAATAAGAATGAATTATACAACTCAAGATTTTGATTTTGATTTACCAGAAGAACTGATTGCTCAAACACCGTTGAAAGATCGTACTTCTTCAAGATTACTAGTCGTTAATAAAACAGAACATAGTGTAGAAGATAAACATTTTTCTGAAATTATTGATTATTTAGAAGAAGGCGATACATTAGTCGTCAATAATACAAGAGTATTGCCAGCGAGATTATACGGTGAAAAAGAAGGAACAGGTGCTCATATTGAAGTACTACTATTGCACAATACGCATGGAGATTGTTGGGAAACTCTTGTAAAACCAGCCAAAAGAATGAAAGTTGGAACAGTTGTATCGTTTGGTGATGGACGATTAAAAGCAACTGTAACAGAAGAATTAGAACAAGGTGGAAGAATCATCGAGTTTCAATATGATGGGGTATTTTTAGAGATTTTAGAATCTCTAGGTGAAATGCCATTACCACCGTATATCAAAGAACGATTAGAAGACCAAGAACGTTATCAAACTGTTTATGCAAAGGAAAATGGATCTGCAGCTGCACCAACAGCTGGTTTACATTTTACAAAAGAATTAATGGAAAAAATTCAACAAAAAGGGATTCAAATTGTTCCAATTACCTTACATGTTGGATTAGGAACATTTAGACCAGTTTCTGTTGATCATTTAGAAGACCATAAAATGCATTCGGAATATTATCATATTTCAAAAGAAACAGCAGAGGTCATTGCAGAAACAAAGAAAAATGGGAAACGAGTGATTGCAGTAGGTACCACTTCGATTCGTACATTAGAAACAGTAGGTTCTGCTAATGATGGAGAAATTGTTCCAAGTAGTGGATGGACAGATATTTTTATTTCACCAGGATATGAATTTAAAGTAGTGGATGCCTTTATTACGAACTTCCATCTTCCAAAATCGACATTAGTGATGTTAGTAAGTGCCTATTTAGGGCGTGACTTTACATTAGAAGCTTATCATCATGCGATTAGAGAACGTTATCGTTTCTTTAGTTTTGGAGATGCTATGTTTGTTCATCGTTAAAGTGAAGAGTTGAAAATGGAGATGATGAGGTTGTCTTTTGAACAATTAAAAGAACAAATTATGCAAGATGAAGAAAATCAATTCTATACAAAGCAAGGAATTGAACCATTATTTTGGATTCCGGAAACGGCTAAGATTTTAATTATCGGTCAAGCACCTGGATTAAAAGCTCAAGAAAGTCGTAAATTTTTCTGGGATAAAAGTGGAGATCGTTTAAGGGAATGGCTAGGTGTTGATG
The DNA here is from genome assembly GCA_937891475.1 of uncultured Granulicatella sp. Next base: position 14,024 of record CALATC010000224.1, read on the forward strand.
AATCTTTATTTTATGATTCAGGTTTATTTGCAGTCGTTCCAATGGACTTCTATTACCCAGGAAAAGGAAAAAGTGGAGATAAACCACCTAGAAAAGGATTTGCCTCAAAATGGCATCCATTAGTTTTACCTTTATTGAAACAAGTCGAGTGCATTTTATTAGTTGGCTCATATGCACAAAACTATTATTTAAAAGACACAAAAAAAGAAAATTTAACGGAAACGGTAAGAAGTTTTCGAGATTATTTACCCAAATACTTTCCAATCGTACATCCTTCGCCTTTAAATATTAGATGGATGAAGAAAAATCCATGGTTTGAAGAAGAAGTATTACCAGAATTAAAAATGATTGTAAAAAATATTATAAAAAAAGGAGAATGAATGATGTTTATTACACGCCACAATAATCCATATGAATTAAAAGGAGAATTACCAACAGTAGGAGAAAAAGCTCCTCACTTTTCATTAGAATGTATTCATGGAGAAATTAAAACTCCGGAATCATTTGCTGGAAGAGTAACATTAATGAGTGTTGTTCCAGATATTAATACTCGAGTTTGCGATATTCAAACAAAAGCTTTCCATAAAAAAATGAAGGAACATTCAAGTATTCAATTAGTGACGATTAGTAAAAATAACAAAGATGAATTTAAAAACTGGTGTTCAGCAAATGATGTTGCGATGGAAATGTTATGCGATGTTGATTTTACATTTGGAGAAGCGTATGGCATTTATGTTCCTGAATTAAGTGTAGACCAACGTTCGATTTTTGTATTAGACCAAAATGGAACAATTGTGTATCAAGAAATTGTTCAAGAAATGACCGATGAACCAAATTATGATGAAGGTATTCGAGTAGCATTAACGCACTTATAAGAGGGGGAGAAATAATGGGAAATGATACTTTATTTCCACCGATTGAATCGTATAATGAGTTTTACTTGGAAGTTTCTTCGACACATCAAATATATGTAACGGAATCAGGAAATCCTAATGGAAAGCCGGTGGTGATTGTTCATGGTGGACCAGGCGGAGGTTCAAGTCCGGTAACACGTCAATTGTTTAATCCAGATGTTTACCGTATGATTCAATTTGACCAACGTGGGTGTGGAAAAAGTTTACCTTTTCTTTCATTAGAGGAGAATACAACTCAACATTTAGTTTCGGATATGGAGAAAATCCGTGAAAAGTTAGAAATTGATCAATGGGTTGTTTTCGGAGGAAGTTGGGGGACGACTTTATCCCTTCATTATGCGATTCAATATCCAGAGAGAGTTATGGGATTGATTTTACGAGGAATTTTCTTGGGTAGACAAGAAGATACTGATTGGCTTTACCAAAAAGGAGCTAGTGATTTCTTCCCAGATCAATTTGCACCTTATTTAAATCATATTCCAGTAGAAGAACAAGATGATTTAGTCACTGCATATTATAAGCGATTAACAAGTGACGATGCATCTATTCGATTAGAAGCTGCTCGTCAATGGGCTAGATGGGAAGGCGGCATTGTGACCTTATTACCTAGGGAAAATGTTGGTGAGGAATCAGACGAAGATATGCTTGCGATTGCTATTATGGAATGTCATTATTTCTATCATCATTGTTTTGTGGAAGATGATCATTATATTTTGAATCATGCTGATAAATTAAAAGATATTCCAATTAAAATTGTTCATGGAAGATATGATGTCGATTGTCGTCCAAGTGGGGCGTATGATTTAAAACAAAAATTGCCACATGCTGAATTAGTCTTTTCTACTGCAGCAGGGCATGCGCAAATGGAACCATCAACGGTGAAGGAACTGTTGAGATTTGCTAGAGAATTTGAATCGTTATTTGTTCATTGAAACCCTATAATCTACCGTGAATTTAACGTTTGCGGTAGCTTTATTGAATAAAAAATAAAGAGATAGAGTTAATAGGAGATGAGAAGGGGGTAAAAAGGTTTGGAGTTCAAAATAAATATTGATAAATCAAGGTTTTGCCACTCTCTAAATCGTATGTAAAAATAAAAGGTAGAACAAAAGTAGAACAGATTATTATTTTTCTTCTTTATCACAAAATCTCCCTACGGTAGTAAGGAGATTTATTTTTTATTGTGATTTTTTGCGTTTACGGTATACAAGACCGATAGAAGATAAAGCTGTGATAATCGCAAGAGTAGCAGTATTAGTACGCTTTTCTCCTGTATTTGGAAGTTGTTTCTTAGGTTCTGCTTTTGCATTTGTAGCTTGTGCA
>CALATC010000225.1 GCA_937891475.1 uncultured Granulicatella sp.
TGAGATTATTGATATTGTAGCGCATTTTAGTCCAGTTTATTGGTTTGTTCAAATCATTGATCGCCAAGAATTACTTCCAGGTATTCCAATGGTATTAGTAATGGCACTAGTCTTCTTTACAGCAGGGAATTATCGTTTAGAAACTTATGTTGATTAAGAAGTATTGCATCCATTTTTGAATAATGGTAGGATGAATAGAAAAATTATCAAGCTGAGGAGATTATATGCCAGTAGGAATTATTATCAATTCATTTGCCATTTTATTAGGAGGAATCGTTGGAGGTTTTGCAGGACATAAAATTCCATCGGAAATCAAAATTCAATTAAATTTAATTTTTGGATTGTCTGCTATGATGCTAGGAATTACTTCTATAGGATTAGTAAAAAATATTTCAGCAGTCATTCTATCTATGGTTATAGGAACAATTGTAGGAATATCTTGCAAAGTAGGAGTAAGAATCAATCAATTGGGGCAATTATTGGAACGTCCAGTAGCTAGATTTAGCAGTGGAGGTTATAGTGGATTAAGTCAGGAAGAATTTTTGACGCAATTAGTAACAGTAATCGTATTATTTTGTTTTAGTGGAACAGGGATTTATGGTTCGCTTGATTCTGGAATGACAGGAGATCATAGTATCTTAATTGCGAAATCTATTTTAGATTTTTTCACGGCTGCTATTTTTGCTTGTAATGTTGGATATGTTGTTTCATTAGTGGCAGTACCACAATTTATAACGTTCTTTTCGTTATATTTATTTGGGACACAAATTTTACCTTTGACAAATCCAGCAATGTTGGCAGATTTTAGAGCTTGTGGTGGCATGATTATGTTAGCAACAGGATTTCGAATCATTAAGGTTAAAATGTTTCCAGTAGCCGATATGATTCCTGCAATGCTCATTGTTATGCCGATAAGTTGGGGATGGATTAATTGGATTCTCCCATTGATTACAGGATAAACTGGGTGTATAATGAAGTTGATAAAAAAATCACAAAGGAGTGGTTAGGATGATTATTACAACAACACCAACAATTGAAGGACATCATATTGTTGAATATAAGGGAATTGCTTTTGGAGAAGTCATTTCAGGGGTAAATGTGTTAAAAGACCTTGGAGCAAGTTTTCGTGATTTCTTCGGTGGTCGTTCTCAAGGGTATGAAGAAGAATTGTTAAAAGCTCGTGAAGATGCTCTTCGTGAATTAGAAAAACGTGCAGCTAATTTGGGAGCTAATGCAGTTGTCGGAGTGAAAATCGATGCTGAGACAGTAGGAACAGGTGGTATGTTAATGGTAATGGCATCTGGTACTGCGGTTGTTATTGACTAAGCTTCTTATTAAAAGATAGAAATCAATTATAGGGTTGATGGATTTTCCATCAACCTTATTTTGTATACAAAGAAGTTTTATTTCTTAATATTAGAGGAGAAGAAGCTACTATTACGATACTAAAATAAAAAGTTGACCTAATAATTCAAGAAAAACTGAGTGAGTTAAAAGAAAAAAGAGGGAAGTAAACTAAAAAGCGCAAAAAATTTTATGATGATATCTTTAAATATTTAAACAAAAAAGAATCATTATACAAAATAAAAAATTTTCTGTTGATCATATGTAATACAACAGATAACAATTTACATGGGATTTTTAAAAAATCAAGAGTAATAAAAGTATTACAGGAAATTATAAAAGGGAATTTAAAAGGCAAAAAATGCAAGCGGATACAGTAAAATCAAGAGTTTTAGATACAGAATTTTATTCATAACGTAAACAATCACTTGATAAATAAAATAATTTTATCAAATCTATATAACACAACACTGTATTAATACAGATACTTAAATGTGTTTTATTTTTAAAATCCAATGTATTTTTAAGAATAAAAGCTTAAAGAGTAGCTTTTTCAATAGTTTTTCTTTATATTTTTTTAACAAAGTACTTGTAATAAATATCACTTAAATAAAAAAATAGTACAGATTTATGTCATTATTCCATTGATTATTCTTGAGAAAAGATGTATAATGACCTTGTTAAAAGAAAAACAAAAATAAAACCCAAAAGAAAAGAGGAAAATAAATGGTTAATAAAGCAGTTGTTGAATCCCAAGAACTTTTTGAAAAAGCTTGGGAAGGCTTCAAAGGTGTAGATTGGAAAGAGAAAGCAAGTGTATCTCGTTTCGTTCAAGCTAACTACACACCTTATGATGGAGATGAAAGCTTCCTTGCTGGGCCAACAGAACGTTCACTACACATTAAAAAAGTAGTAGAAGAAACTAAAGCTCACTATGAAGCAACTCGTTTCCCAATGGACACTCGTCCAACTTCTATTGCTGATATTCCTGCTGGATATATCGACAAAGAAAACGAAGTAATCTACGGTATCCAAAATGATGAATTGTTCAAATTGAACTTCATGCCAAAAGGTGGTATCCGTATGGCGGAAACTACTTTGAAAGAAAATGGATATGAACCAGATCCAGCTGTTCACGAAATCTTTACAAAATATGTAACAACAGTTAACGATGGTATTTTCCGTGCTTATACTTCAAACATCCGTCGTGCTCGTCACGCACACACTGTAACTGGTCTTCCAGATGCATACTCTCGTGGACGTATCATCGGTGTTTATGCACGTCTTGCTTTATACGGTGCAGACTACTTAATGCAAGAAAAATTAAGCGACTGGAACTCAATTGAAGATATCAATGAAGAAACAACTCGTTTACGTGAAGAAATCAGCTTACAATACCAAGCATTACAACAAGTTGTTCGCTTAGGGGACTTATACGGAGTTGATGTTCGTAAACCAGCGATGAACACTAAAGAAGCTGTTCAATGGGTAAACATTGCATTCATGGCAGTATGTCGTGTTATCAATGGTGCTGCTACATCTCTAGGACGTGTACCAATCGTTTTAGACGTTTATGCAGAACGTGACTTAGCTCGTGGAACATTTACAGAATCAGAAATCCAAGAATTCATTGATGATTTCGTTATGAAATTACGTACAGTTAAATTTGCTCGTACAAAAGCTTATGACCAATTATATTCTGGTGACCCAACATTCATCACAACTTCTATGGCTGGTATGGGTAACGATGGTCGTCACCGTGTTACTAAGATGGACTACCGTTTCTTAAACACATTAGATAACATTGGTAACTCTCCAGAACCAAACTTAACAGTTTTATGGACTGATCAATTACCATACAACTTCCGTCGCTACTGCATGCACATGAGCCACAAACACTCTTCAATTCAATATGAAGGTGTGACAACAATGGCTAAAGATGGATATGGTGAAATGAGCTGTATCTCATGCTGTGTATCACCACTTGACCCAGAAAACGAAGAACAACGTCACAACATCCAATACTTTGGAGCTCGTGTAAACGTATTGAAAGCTCTTCTAACTGGTTTAAACGGTGGTTACGACGATGTTCACAAAGACTACAAAGTATTTGACATTGATCCAATCCGTGACGAAGTTCTTGAATTCGAATCAGTTAAAGCTAACTTCGAAAAATCTCTTGACTGGTTAACAGACACTTATGTAGATGCATTAAATATCATCCACTACATGACAGATAAATATAACTATGAAGCTGTTCAAATGGCATTCTTACCAACTAAACAACGTGCAAACATGGGATTCGGTATCTGTGGATTCGCAAATACTGTAGATACATTAGCAGCTATTAAATATGCTACAGTTAAACCAATTCGTGATGAAGATGGATACATCTACGACTACGAAACAATTGGTGAATACCCACGTTGGGGTGAAGATGACCCTCGTTCAAACGAATTAGCAGAATGGTTAATCGAAGCTTATACAACTCGTCTACGTAGCCACAAACTATATAAAGACGCAGAAGCTACAGTTTCATTATTAACAATTACTTCTAACGTTGCTTACTCTAAACAAACTGGTAACTCTCCAGTTCATAAAGGGGTATACTTAAACGAAGATGGTACTGTAAACTTATCTAAACTTGAATTCTTCTCACCAGGTGCTAACCCATCTAACAAAGCTAAAGGTGGTTGGTTAGATAACTTGAAATCATTATCAAGCTTAGACTTCAGTTATGCAGCTGACGGTATCTCATTAACAACTCAAGTTTCACCTCGTGCTTTAGGTAAAACTCGTGATGAACAAGTAGATAACTTAGTAACAATCTTAGATGGATACTTCGAAAGTGGCGGTCAACACGTTAACTTAAACGTAATGGACTTAAACGACGTTAAAGATAAAATCTTATCTGGTGAAGACGTAATCGTACGTATCTCTGGATACTGTGTAAACACTAAATACTTAACTCCAGAACAAAAAGCTGAGTTAACTCAACGTGTATTCCACGAAATCTTATCTATGGACGATGCTTTAGCATAAAAATAGAACTTACACCACCTAGCCCAATGGCTAGGTGGTTTTTTGTGTAATATAGAGGATTGTTTAAAAGAAAGTAGCAGAAAATTGTAATTTTTGAAATTGAACAATAATTTTGATATTGTATAAATGTAAATTAATTATTAAATAGTAGAATAATTTATCTTGAGATTATCTTGAGATTATTATTATTAAGCACATTAGAAATGTTGATATAAAAGGTTTTTTAATAATGTTTTATCTTGAGAATATCTTGAGAATAAGGAGGCTTAGATATGAATATAAATATTCCAGAAGGTGTGTCTGTTGAATATAAATCGGCTCAAGAAGGATTACCAAAATCTTTTTGGGAAACGTATTCTGCATTTGCGAATACGAACGGAGGAGTAATAATACTTGGCTTTGATGAGCGAGATGATAATAATCCCGTAATAGGAGTCAAGAACCCACAAAAAATGTATAATCAGCTTCTAAATGAAGTTAGTAATCCTCAACGAGTTAGTTTTAATCTTTTAACAGATGAAGATATTTTGATTAACCCAATTAAGGGAAGTGATAACAGTTTAATAATTGTCAATGTTAGAGAAGCTCCATATTCTGCTAAGCCAGTATATATTGGTCAAGATATTAGAAAGACGTATATAAGATTAGGTGAAGGAGATAAAGTTGCAACACAGCAACAATTAAAATATTTATTGGCTAGTTCCCAAGAAGACTTAGATAGCCAAATATTACCTAATTTTGATATAGATGATATTAATTTAGAAACAGTAGAACGATACCGTCAATTGCTTTTAGTACAGGATAAAAAGTATAAAAATCTTTCTGTAGAGGAATTATTAAAATCAGTTGGTGCTTTTAAGAAAGATCGTAATGGAGATGGAACATTTAAATTAACGACTGGGGGATTATTATTTTTTGGAAAGTATAACTCAATTACTGATAGATTTCCTCAGTTTCAATTAGATTATTTTGAAAAAGATAGTACTTTAAATCCTAGATGGGTTGATAGAGTTTCAACAGGGGATTTAAGTTATTCAGAACTTAATTTGTTTGATTTTTTATTAATTGTAAGAGATAAATTAGCAGCGACAGTTAAAGATTCTTTTTCTTTAGACGAAAATACGCAAACTAGAATTCCTTTTAAAAAAGATTTAGAGGAATCTTTGCGTGAAGCGTTAGTTAATTCTTTAATGCATGCATATTATGATGGTGAAACTTCAGTGAAAATCACAGCATTTCCAGATTACTATGAGTTTAAAAATCCAGGGAATATGAGAGTGTCTATTGATGAATTTATAAGAGGAAATAATTCGATTACACGAAATCCAACTATTGCAACATTATTAAGAAAAATTGGTTTTTCTGAGAAAGCTGGGAGTGGAGGACAAAAAATTTTTGATGTTGCTGCAAAGCATAAATTAATGTTACCAGATATATATAATCCTATGGATTCAACAACTATTGTTATTTGGAAGGTAGATTTTAAACATAATATTAATAAACTTCCAGAACCAGATAGAAGCATATTAACTTATATATTTGAAAATGGATCAATAAAGAGAAAAGAAATTGAAAATGATTTAAAATTAGCAGGTCAAGAGTATTCGTACAGAAAAGCTTTAGAAAGATTAATAGAAGGGAACTATATTAGAAGACAAGGTAATGGTCCAGGAACTAAATATGTTCTGAAAAAAAGTTCGCAAGAACATTATTATTTAATGAAACAAATAATGAGAGAAATAGAAGAAAATTTTAAATTATAGTGTTAAAGAGAAATATTTATTAATAGAGTAATATTCTATAGGAGATATTTTTATACTAGCTTATCCTATTGACAAGACTATACGAATTGGTTAGAATACAACAAATAGCAAAAGTAGGTGAATGGAATGAGAGAGTGGTATAGAGAACTACGTGAAGATTATAATGTTAGCCGTTCATACCATGAAGGATTTTGTGAATGGTATATAAAAAGAAAAGCACCAGATAGTGTTAGACAAATCTTAGCTTATTCCATCTTTTTCTTTGGGGTATATTTATGGACTAACATACAATTAAGTATATTATTAATTGAATTAGGTTCAGTAGGATATATTTTAATTGTATTGTATGAGTGGATACAAAAGCTGAGAATGAAAAAAATAGAAAATCAACAAAAAAAGGTTGGAGAATAACTCCAACCTTTTTTGTATTTATGAATTTATTTTACTTCTACACGATCTAACCATGAAGTAGCTGTTGCATCTAAAACAACATTTAAGTCCTCAATATTTTGACGACCAGTTGATGCTAACCATTCACGACCTTTTTCGTCTCCTTCAGTAGCGTAAACTGCTACTGAATCTTTCCAAGTAGCACGTCCACATAATACTCCATTGAATTTAGAACCTGCTTCTTGAGCAAAGCGTAAAGTTTCTTGGAATAATGATGCAGATACACCAGCACTTAAGAAGATAAATGGTAAGTGTGTGATTTCTGATTGTTCTTTGAAGTATGCTAAAGCTTCTTGACGAGTATAAACTGGTTCAACACCTTCTGCTGTAAAGCCTTCTACGAAGTTCATATTTACAGGAACTTCAACTTTTAATACATCTACTTGATAACGAGGGTCAGAGAATACTTTCATCGCATCATTTACTTTATGAGGTTTTAAGCTTGCATAGTGAGCAGATTTTACATCTTCATTACTTGCATCATAAGAAACGATTTCTAAGAAGAAAGGAATATCTTCAGCAGTACATTCACTACCAACACGTTCTACCCATGCATGTTTGATATCGTTAATTGCTGGATCTTCATCAATATCATAGTAAAGTAATACTTTTACAGCATCTGCTCCGATTTCTTTAATACGTTTAGCTGACCAAATTGGTAATAAATCAGGTAAGCGTCCAATTTCAGTAGCATCATATCCTGTTTTTTCATATGAAATTAATAATCCGCAATCTGCATTTCTTTTTTCTGCAGCAGGTAATCCATATTCAGGGTCTAATAAAATTGAGCTAGAATATTTTGTTAATTCTTCAGAAATTAATTCTTTAAAATGGATAATTCCTTCATCACCTGTTTGGTCTGGATTTCCAGCAGCAATCATTTTTTTAAGAGAACCACGTTGGTCGATGGCTAAAGCACCGATAACATGATTTTTGTTTGATAAACGACATAGATGTTCGTATTTTCCTTTTGTAACTGTTAGTTTTGACATATTTAACACTCCTAATAATATTATTCTAAGGTTTTCTCACGCCTCATTTTCTCTGTCTAACCTTTTTTATTTTTCAAAGTAAGCTTTACCGTCTAAATAAGTGGCTTGTAATTGTAAGTCATCATCTAGCACGATAAAATCAGCTGCATATCCTGGTTCTAGGTGCCCGCAAACATCGTCAATTCCTACAGATTTTGCAGGAACTAGACTTGCCATTAATAAAGCTTCATGAGGAGTCGCAATTCCCCATTTGACAACATTTTGAACTCCTTGGATAAGTTCTAAAATACTACCAGCAAGGCTGCCATTATGTTTCAATCGAGCTGTACCATCTTTAACAATAACGTCAAATTCTCCTAATGTAGATTCACATTCTCCTAATCCACCAGCACGCATACAGTCTGTAATTAAAGCTGTACGATGACGGCCGCAACAATTCATCACAATATTAGCTGCTACAGGATGAACATGGTGACCATCACAAATTAATTCATCGAATACGTCAAATTCATTTGGAAGAGTGAGTGCAGCACCAACAACGCCAGGTTCACGATGATGAAGTCCACGCATACCGTTATAAGTATGAACGAAGATATTTGCTCCTGCTTCTACTGCATTTTTACAGTCTTCATATGTCGCATCTGTATGAGCTAAAGCAACATAGATATCTTCTTTTACGGCATGTTTGATAAAGTCAACGGCTCCATCACGTTCCGGTGCAATCGCAATTTTTTTCACCCAACCATTTGCTTTTTGTTGCCATTCATCCAAAATTTCAGTTTTTGGATCTCCCATGTATTTAGGATTTTGAGCCCCTTTATGAATTTCACTAAAGAAAGGTCCTTCTAAGAAAATTCCTCTAATTTTCGCACCAGGAATAGATGCAGCATTATCCCCGATTGTTTGACAAACATCATTTAGTAACTCTCTAGAAGCTGTTAGAGTAGTTGGTAAGTAGGAAGTAACCCCACAACTAGGTAAACCAGCAGAAATGGTTTTTAAGCCTTCTACATCATTATCCATGACATCTGCGCCTTTGTATCCATGAATATGTGTATCCACAAGACCTGGGGCAATGCTATAGGTAGCATAGTCTATAATAGAACCATCTGTTGGTCTTTCTTCTTGAAATTCTCCAAACACCCCTGATTCTAAAATTGGTAAATATCCAGGGCCTTTGACAACATCTTCAAAATAAAATTGTTTTGCATAAATATAACTAGTCATAATATCCCTCCTTTAAATCTTTTTTATAATATATTTATGAACGAGTTA
>CALATC010000226.1 GCA_937891475.1 uncultured Granulicatella sp.
GAATCAATGAAATTCGTAAAGAAGCTTTTGAAGAAGGTTTAGTCGATCGTTATGTACCGATTAAATGGTCAACAGCTTTAGAAAAAATTGCTGAAATTCGTTCAGTAGAAGCTTCTGTTTTACTTGCTCATAGTCGTCCAAATGGAGAAAGTGACCCATTTAGTATTGTAAAAGATAACGTACGTAGTTATGGGGAAAATTTAGCCTGGAATAGTACAGGAGTATTAGAAGGAATTGAATATTTTTACGGTGAAAAAGCAGCTTATGTGAAATCGAAAGTAAACAATCAACCATTGGAAGTTGGAGAACAAATTGGACATTATTGGAATTTAATTCGTCCAGATTTTACTCATACAGCTTTAGTAGCTTTCCAAAAAGAAGGTAAAGGTGTGATTACAGCACAAGCATTTACCAATACGGAATGGTTAAAAGGAAATGGTTTTGATTCTAATTTATCAGAAGACTATTTAGGTAAAAATGGTGAAGCATCAGTTAACATTACAACTGGTGGTAAAATTGCCAAATCATCTTCTAAACAGACAACAACTGTAAAAAATGTAAATGCAACTTCGGAAAATAAAGAAGAGGCTAAATCTACTAGTCAATCGAAAGAAACAACCACTGTTTTAAATGGTTGGTCAGATCGTAGTTATTATAAAAATGGAGAAAAGGTAATTTCTCAATGGATTTATGATGAGAATTATTCTAGTTGGTTCTATCTTGATGCCGATGGAGAGTATTTAGAGAATTCTTGGAAAGGTGATTACTATTTAGAAGCTGGCGGATATATGGCTAGTGGAGAATGGGTTTATGATGGAAATTACCAAAATTGGTTCTACTTACATGGAAATGGAAAATACGCTCGTGAATATTGGAAAGATTCATACTATTTAGGTCAAAATGGTGCATTAGTTCGTGATACATGGATTGGAAGCTACTATGTAGATTCAACTGGTAAGTGGAATTCTGAAATGTAATAAAAATGAATGTCAACAAAAATTAGAAAAATATCTAATTTTTGTTGACTTTTTTTATTTCAAGGAGTAAACTTCTAATAAAATTAGATGTTTATCTAATCCATTATGGAAGTGAGGTTGAAATTTTATGGATATCATATTTAATAATGCAAATTTTAGAAAATTATGGTTTAGTAGTACATTTGCAGGAGCGGCGAGTAATATTATTCAATATGCTTTGTCGCTATATGTGTTAGATAAGACAGGTTCTGCAACGGCTTTTGCTAGTATTCTTTCGATTATTATCTTCCCTAGAATACTATTTTCGCCAATTGCAGGAGTTTGGGGAGATCGAGTGGATAGACAAAAAGGTTTAGTTTATACCACATTAATGACGGTTATTACGTTAGTGTTATTTGGCGTGGGGACTTATGTAACAAGTAATTTATCACTTATAGCCATTTATGTTTTGGTTATTATTTTAGAATTGGTAGAAGTTTTTCAATCGGGTCCAATGATGAGTGTTTTACCTGCCATTGTAGAAGAAAGTCAATTAGATCTAGCGAATACTTGGATGCAAGTGGATAATGGCATTGTAAATATTATTACACCGTTTGTAGCAGCATTTATTTATTCTACTTTTTCTATTACTGGTTCTTTATTCATTTCAGGGAGTATTTTATTTTTTACAATGATTGGTTATGCATTTATGAAAATTCCTGAACGTAAAGTTCAAAAACAAATGGATGAGGATCAATCCATTGTGAATAGTTTTTGGACAGATTTTAAAGATGGCATTAAAATTGCGTTTGAAATTCCAAATCTTATTATTATTGTATTGTTGGCTTTATTTATTAACTTTTTAATGTCGCCTATTTTTGGAATTGTCATTACTTACTTTATCCGAGTGACGTTGAATTTTTCGAATACAGAATTTAGTATGTTTGAATCATTTGTAGCAGTAGTGAGTATGATTTCTCCACTCATTGCGTATCGTTTAATTAAAGATAGTAAAGAACCCGTTCACTTATTATTGAAATATACAGGGGGATTTGTTATTGGATTATTCGTGGTCATGTGTGGAACAATGGCTCGTGATATTTTTTTATTGAATCAATGGATGTCGTTAGCGGGTATTCTTGTAGGATTTATCCTTGTTTCTGTTTTAGCAACCTATATTAATATTCAATTATCAACTTTAGGTGCTAAAATGGTTCCAGAAGAATATTTAGGAAGAATTGGGACAACAATGGGGATGTTAGCTACGATTTCTGTTCCAATTGGTCAATTAGTTTTTGGGATGTTACTAGATGTTTCGAATGCTACAGTGTGTTTAGTTGTTTCTATTGTGGGATTAGTGGTATTCTTAATAGTAGCGAATCGTATGTATCAAGATTCTAGTCAGGAGGGGGCAAATGCAATTTAAACAAGAGCAGATGGAGTTTATCAATCAGCTGCTGTATCCAATATTGATATTGAAAAAGGATAGAGATGAGGAACGTCCTTCATCACCTTTAGAAGAGCAATTAGAAGTTATTGTAGAAGAAATGAGACATATGAGTGTTCCGTTGGAACCTTATAAAGATAATATTCTCTATTTCTATAAGGATGATGCTTTACGAATGTTTTTCGTCAATGTAAAAAATGTGCTCCGTTATCATTCTTTTGATGAGTATGCTGAAGTTTTACATTCGATGGATGAAAGTCAAATTAAGCAACAATTGATGACAAATATTGTAAAGCAAGATGAAGAAGAGGTAGAAGTAGAAGAAAAAGTTCAGGAGTTATTAGGAAATCAATTTGCTTTTCTAGATTTCTTAAAAAATTTGCCGATTGATGATACTGTACGTTGGAATTACTTTACGATTATGTCGCAGCCTAAAAAGTTTGTAGAAGATTTTATTTCTTTGCATCAAACACTCAAGCCAATTTTTGAGAAAGTGTATGCAGAATATTTACCAATTTTAGAAAAATCTTATACGGAATTTGAAGCTACGATTCGTGAACATCCAACGA
>CALATC010000227.1 GCA_937891475.1 uncultured Granulicatella sp.
GAAAATCGTTGGAATCAAATGCTAGCTGCAGAAAAAATTATTATGAATGATGCAGCAATAGCTCCAATTTATCAAGCTTCTCAAAGTTATTTATTAGCTGAAAATGTAAAAGGTTTTGAAGTATTACCATTTGGACGTACAATCAATTTACGTCAAGCAAGTGCGCAATAATAAAAGTATTAAAAAAACTTGAGTGATGTGAGTCACTCAAGTTTTTTTGTCATATGATAATAAGAATGTCCGCTTAATATTTTTGTACTAGTCGCCGTATAGCCTAGTTTTTGATAGAGTTGATACGCTTTGTCATTTACCTCATCACAATTTAGAGCAATGACACTAGCACCTTGTTGTTTGGCTAAGTCTTCAACAGCTTGAAGTAATTTCATCCCAATGCCTTTTCTACGATGATTTGGATGTACTGAAAGAATATCAATATACCATTCTCCAGCTTGTGTTTCAGAATCTTCATAGAGATGGATAGAAGAAGGAATATTATAGGCTTCATATAATTGATAAAATGGGTCATCAATTTTTGGCTCCAGATGTCCATGATATCCAAAGATAGCTCCTGCAACAGTTCCGTGTTCGATATAAACGAGTGTATTCGTTAAGCTGTAGCGAAAGTCCTCTTGTAGCATGGCTTTTTCTAGTATTGTATGAAGGGTGCTAGGCGAGACTTTTGTTAAAATTGGTAATTCCATATCTTCCATAATCGTTTGGATGAGTGGTATAATTTGCGTTCTTTCTTCAGGTAGTGGTTGTCGTATCATAGTTTCCTCTTATTCTAATTGCGATTTACGGTATGCGAGTGGAGTCATACCGAGTTTTTGTTTAAATTGTTTTGAAAAATAAGCCTGCGTTGAAAATCCTACAATGGATGCAATTTGTGACATCGAGTAGTTCGTTGTAGAAAGCAATACCTTACTTTCCTCAATTCTGATATCTGCCAAATATTCCATTGGAGTTTGCCCCATTTCATTTTTAAAACTGTGAGAAATATAAAATCGACTTAAATGGGTTAAATCTGCCAAATCTTGTAAAGAAATTTGTTCTCTATAGTGCGTTTTTAAATAATGTTTGATGAGACTAATATCTTTAGTTGTTTTATTTAGCGGACTTACATCAATTTCAAAAGATTTATTGCGTAGAATTTTAATGAGCAATATTTCTAATAAATTATGACAAACTAATTCATAACTCATTGAATGATTCGTTGCTTCTGTTACCATGGCATTTAAGTATACTAAAATGTCTTTTTGTTCATCACGTAAGTTAAAAAATGAAAAAGGTTGTTCAATATTTGTTTGCGTATTAAAAAAGTTAGAAAAAGAGAGTCCTGTAATCCCTAATACAATATATTCGAGAGGTTCTTCTGGTGAAGAAACTTCTGTATGTTCAACTTGTGGATTGATAATAACAAAATCTTGTGCTTTTACAGGGAAACGTCGATTTTCAATGATAAATTCTCCCTTTCCATCTAATACATAAAATAATTCCATAAATGGATGAGAATGGATTGTACTGTGCCAATCGCTATCATATTTTGATTTTGTAATCGATTCTAAATGAAAGGATAAACTTCGCATATTTGATTCAATCACTAAATAACGTTCATTACTCATACTTTTCACTTCCTTGTCTGTTACTTTCATTATACTTGAAAGCGCCTTATTCATCAATTATCTTTAGGAAAAGATAGACAGTTTCGTTGACGACATCCGTAAAAACAGGTATGCTATTTTCTGGTAGAAAGGAGTGCATGGAAAAGGTTTTGTCAATCGAAGAGACGAACCACAACAAATCAGAGTAGAATACATTGCGTTAAGTGCCAAATGGATGGGATGTTGCCGATTGGACGAAAAAGAGAACTCTTTGCGGTAGTGTATTCGCATTCGCTGCATTTAATGACAGACCATTTATTAAATGGAGCAGCTCTTTATGACAGATAAAAGGAGATGCTAATATGAACAAACAAACACAATTAACACGAACATTAACGGTAACAGCATTAATGATTGCCATGCGTTTAATCATTGAGATGATTCCATCGATAAAAATGGGAAATCTCGTACAAATCGGATTCGGCTTTATCGGAGCGTCGCTTGCTGGGGTACTTTTAGGACCTTATCGAGCAGCTGTTGTAGGATTTTTTGTAGATATTTTAGGGAACTTCCTAAGAGGGGAAGCCAGTAACTTTTTCCCTGGTTTTACTTTAACGGCTGTTTTAGGTGGATTAATTTACGGTTATTGCTTGTATCGTAAAGAATTAACACTTCCACGTATTTTTGTGACGGTACTCATCATTACAGTTGTGATTAATTTAGGATTTAATTCACTTTGGATTTATATGATGACGCAAAAAGCTTTCTCAGCCTTTATGGGAGTTCGAATTTTGAAAAATATCATCAGTTTACCGTTGAATACAGTGATTTTATATGTGCTGTTTCGTAATAAAACCATGCATCAGATCATTGAGAAATATCGAGTATAGGCGTATACTATTCTTACAATAAGGAGGGATAGCAATGCCATTTATTCATATTGAAATGTTAGAAGGACG
>CALATC010000228.1 GCA_937891475.1 uncultured Granulicatella sp.
ACGACGGAATAATGGAGTTTGTCCACCTTCGAATCCTAATCTAACGCCACCGCCTGAACGAGCTTTTTGACCTTTGCTTCCGCGTCCAGCAGTTTTTCCGTTTCCTGAACCTTGACCTCTACCAACACGGTTACGTTCTTTACGTGAACCTTCAGCTGGTTGTAATTCATGAAGTTTCATGTTTCGGGCACCTCCTCTTATAAGTTGATTAATTAAACTTCCTCAACATCCACTAGATGTGATACTGTGTTAACCATGCCTTTGATAGCATCGTTAGCTGGTTTTACAACTGTTGAACGAATTTTTGTTAAGCCTAATGCTTTACAAGTATCAATTTGGTTTTGAGGACGTCCAATCAAGCTTTTCTTTAAAGTGATCTTTAATTCTGCCATTTTCTATGTCCTCCTATCCTAATAATTCTTCAACTGATTTGCCACGTAATGCAGCAACATCTTCAACACGTTTTAATTGTTTCAAACCTTCGATTGTAGCACGAACCATGTTTACAGGTGTGTTTGAACCTAAAGATTTTGAAGTTACATCAGCGATACCTGCTAATTCAACAACGGCACGAACTGGTCCACCTGCGGCAACTCCTGAACCGGCTTGAGCTGGTTTAAGTAATACATTACCACCGCAGAAACGTCCGATAACTTCGTGAGGAATTGTAGAACCACTTGTAGGTACTTCAATTAAGTTTTTCTTAGCATCTTCGATTGCTTTACGGATTGCTTCTGGAACTTCTTGAGCTTTACCAGTACCAAATCCAACATGTCCATTACGGTCACCTACAACAACTAAAGCAGCAAAACGTAAACGACGTCCACCTTTAACAACTTTTGTTACGCGGTTAATCGCAACTACACGATCTTCTAATTCTAAGTTTCTTGCATCAATATTAACCATGAATTGTGGGTCCTCCTTTTCCTAGAATACTAGTCCATTTTCACGTGCAGCTTCAGCTAAAGCTTTTACACGTCCATGGTATAAGTATCCACCACGGTCAAAGACTACTTTCTTAATATTTTTTTCAAGTCCACGTTCTGCAATTAATTTACCAACTGCAACAGCTTCCTCTGTTTTTGTTCCATTTTCTACATTTGTATCTAAAGTAGAGGCACTTGCTAGCGTCACACCCGCTACGTCATCAATTAGTTGAGCGTAGATGTTTTTGTTAGAACGAAAAACGTTCAAGCGTGGGCACTCAGCAGTACCAGAGATTTTACGACGAACACGTGCGTGACGAGTTTGACGCACTTTATTTTTGTCTGGTTTTGTAATCACAATTTTCACCTCTTATAATATATTTTTATGCGACTAATAGCGCAACAAAAGGTAAATAATTACGAAAATTATTTACCTGTTTTACCTTCTTTACGACGTACAAATTCATTAACGTAACGAATACCTTTACCTTTATATGGTTCTGGTGGACGTACGCCACGAATGTTAGCAGCTAATTCGCCAACTTTTTGTTTGTCATAACCTTTTACGATAACTTTAGTATTTGAAGGAACTTCGATTTCAATTCCTTCTTCCGGTGTGAATTCCACTGGATGAGAATATCCAACGTTTAATACAAGTTTTTTACCTTGTAATTGAGCACGATACCCAACCCCGATTAATTCCAATTCTCTTTGGAATCCTTCAGTAACACCAACAACCATGTTGTTGAATACTGCGCGAGTTGTTCCGTGGATTGTTTTGTTTTCTTTTGAGTCATCTGGACGAGTGAAAACAACTTCACCTTCGTTTTGAACTAATGTGATATTTTGGTTGAATGTATATGATAATTCACCTTTTGGACCTTTAACAGTTACTGTATTGTCCTTTAAGTCGATTGTTACGCCTGCTGGGATAACAACTGGTTTATTTCCGATACGGCTCACTTGGCTGCACCTCCTTGTTTTCTAGATTACCAAACGTATGCTAGAACTTCTCCACCTACGTTTTTAGCTCTTGCTTCTTTGTCTGTAATAACACCTTCAGATGTTGATACGATAGCGATACCTAAACCGTTTAATACTTTAGGAACTTCGCCTGTTTTAGCGTACACACGTAAACCAGGTTTAGAAATACGTTTCAATCCTGTGATTACACGTTCGTTATTTTTTCCATATTTCAAGAATACTTTCATGACACCTTGCTTGCCATCTTCTTCAACTGTGAAGTCTTTGATAAATCCTTCAGATTTTAAGATGTTAGCAATAGCCACTTTAATATTTGATGACGGAACTTCTAAAGATTCGTGACGAACCATGTTCGCATTACGAATACGAGTTAAGAAATCCGCGATTGGATCTGTCATAACCATTAATGAGTACCTCCTTTATCAAGTAGTAATGATTACCAACTTGCTTTCTTCATTCCTGGGATTTGCCCTTTATAGGCAAGCTCACGTAAACAAATACGGCAAAGTTTGAATTTACGATAAACTGAATGTGGTCGACCACAACGTTCACAACGAGTATATTCTTGTGTTGAATATTTTTTTGGACGTTTGTTCTTTGCGATCATTGATTTTTTAGCCAAACTACTCGCCTCCTGTGAGTTTTATTTT
>CALATC010000229.1 GCA_937891475.1 uncultured Granulicatella sp.
CAAGTATTGGATTAGGGTATGCACATAATGAAGAGTTTAGAACAAATTTAGATAACTATGGAAAAGGTGTTGGACAATATGCCTGTGACGCAATCCAACAATATGTTGCACATGTGAGAGGATATTAGAAAAAGAAAACTGGAGTCGAAATTGGCTCCAGTTTTTTAGGTTAAATAGATTGGATAAGTCGTTAGTTTAGCTTCTAAATCAACTGATTCAAAAGAACTGACTTCACCATCCGTTTGCATGAGAATATGTTGATGAATTTTGATACAAGCTTTAGTAGCAGTCTGCTTCATTAAGTGATTTGGAAATCGTTCAAAATGTTGTTTATTCCATAAAATAAATGGAAATGCATTAAGAATGACTTTAGTAGTCACATCTCTAGCAACAACTACTTCAAAATGATGCGAATTTTGTTTTGCAGTAGGTACAAATTGAATACCACCACCAAAATAAGAGTGATTAAATAGTCCTACTAATAAATTTTTATCTGCAATTTGAACAGGTTCATCATCAACTTGAATGGAAGCTTTAAATTTTTGATGATTTTTAAAGGCATCTATGATTGGTGTTAAATAAGATAATTTATTTAAACCAAATCGTTTTTTTTGTGATTTTGCTTGGATAGTATTTAGTTGACAAATTGCAGCGTCAATTCCGAATCCTAGTGAATTTATCGCAATCCCTTTTTTATGACTCATTTTTTCATGATATGAAATGATTTCAAGATTTTTAATCGTTTCATTATATAGATGTTTAATAAATGTCGGAATGTCATGTGTTAATGTCATTTCTCTTGCAAAATCATTTCCTGTTCCTGCAGGTAAGTAAGCTACAGGAATTTCTTGATTGCATTGAATTAATGCAGAAATAGCTTCATTCAATGTACCATCTCCACCAATAATGATGATTTTATGTTCTGAAGTTAAGTTTTGAATGATACGTGGAATAATTTCAATCATTTCTCCAGCATATTGTGTTAAATAAGTTGAAAATGTAATGTTGTTTTTTAGGCAATAGTTGACTAAGCAGTCGAATTGTCTTTTTCCATTTCCGCCACCGGAATATGGATTTGCGATAATAATTAAATGCATAGCGTTCTCCTTTAATGTACAATGTATTATAACAAATCAAGTTGATTTTTTAAATGGTGAAGTGTTAAGATTGTTTTAGAATAAGATTGAGGTGATATAGATGTCTAATAATTTTTTGGATGCAGTTTCTAATCCAACATGGAAAACATTAACGAATGAAATGAAAGTAGTTGTCATACAAAATGTTCTCAGACATTTTGTTGATCCGATATTAGAGATTACGAAAATTACTCCTGTCAGTTATCAATTTGGAGGTATTAAAACTGATACATTTGAAATAGTCATTGATGGTGTAGAGTATGTCTTCGTACCCGGTCAAAAGAAATGTATTTTAGGATGGGACAATGGTTTATCAGGGCTATCTGGTCTTGATTGCAGTGAAGAAAGACAAGAATTAAGATATGAGTTAAAAAGATACTGCAATCAACAATTGACAAGTTCACTTTTAATGGAAAAAGGATTTTTGGATCAAGATTTTTCTCATATTCACTTAACGACTGAATATATCGATGAAAAAATTAATGGTTCTACTTCACCTTTAAGAGAAGTTGATATTCCTGCTTTATTAGTTGAGAAAAAGCCAACGTTTGTAGGCTTAAAATTTATTGGGCATTATAATGTTATTTCAGGACAATTATCAATAGCAGCAAATCAAACAGAAGAAATCATTCAAAATATTCAAGAATTATTACTGCCAGAAGGACAAGGAAATCATTTTATAAGAGAGTATCCAACTGTAGGAAGAAAATCACCTTTGTTTGTTCAACAAAATCAATGGAATCCTGATTTGTTTGATTGTTATATAGATGATGCTGTTTCATTTTCAGAATTAAAAAGAGATGTAGAGCGACATGGATTTAGTTTATTACGGGAAGATGAGTGGGAATATTGTTGTGGTGCAAGTTGTCGTCGATTGTTTAAATGGGGGAATCAGTTGAAACGTCAATTATTTCATAAAAATATTTCTCCTTTATGGAAAGAGAATATGTTCGGATTAACGATTGCAAATGCTGAATTTGGTCCGGAAATCATTGATGATGAGCATTATACGAAAGGTGGCTGGTTAGAGGAGACTCATAAGGCACCGATTATTAATTTATTGCCATTATCTTCGTATTATCGTGGTGAAGGAATAGACGATAAGGAGAAAGAGTTAATACCAGGATATTACTCTGTAAGAAGAGTGTTGCGTATCGATTCGAATTGATCGTTTTTTTGAATAGAAATTTATAGTAGCTAGGACGGCAGCAGCCTCGCAAAAGCGAGTCTCATGCCTAAAATTCGAGCCTTGGTCTCGAATTTTCCTACAACATAAGCCATTTTTGGCTTATGTTGTTTCAGCTACTATGAATATTCTATTCTTTTTTTGAAATATACTATTTAAGGGACGTATAAATAATAAGATTATTCATTGTAGCTAGGATGAAAGAAAACCTAAGGTTTCATTGTTTTATAAGGGCTACTATGAACTAGTCTTTTATTTTTTGTCGAAAAGTCAAAAAAAGTCAAAGAAAATGTTTGACCTTTATTGACTAATGGTGTATACTATAAACATCAAAGAAATTTGATAAAGAAATGGAAGAAAAAGAATGGGG
>CALATC010000230.1 GCA_937891475.1 uncultured Granulicatella sp.
AAATACCACTCCTCTTCGATTTATTAACCTTTAAATGGCTCTCCGATAACTGCATCATCATTTAACACTAAAATTCCTTTTTTAGCAGGCGCATTTTCTAATCCTAATTCACGAGCTGAACATAACATTCCGTGACTTTCTACCCCACGTAATTCTCCTGACCAAATAATGCTTCCATTTGGCATTACAGTACCTGGAGTTGCTACTACAACTTTTTGTCCTGCTTTTACATTTGGAGCTCCACAAACAATTTGTAAAACTGTATCTTGGCTTACACGTGTTTGTGTAACATGTAAATGATCTGAGTCTTCATGAGGAACACAAGTTTCTACATAACCAACAACTAAAGTATCTTTTGGAGATAAATCTAATGAATCACCATCAAATCCAGCTTCTTGAATTAATCTTTTAACTGTTTCTTGCTTTTCTGCAGATAAAAATTGTTGTCCTGCTTTTTCAAAACGAATATGGTTTGAAATTCCTGCAATATTATAGCCAATCACTGTATTCGTTTTTTCATCGAATACACGTGTTACTCCATTTTTAGTTTCAATCGCTACATCATAACGGTTTGCCGCTCCTGATGTTAATAATAATGTATCTGAAATACCTTCTTGATTATAAAAACTTAACCACATAATAATCTCCTTAAATTTATTTTTTTAATTAATTTGTTCTTCCATCTAAAATTGTATCAACTGTACTACGATCTAATGCACGAATCGTTTGAATAACCATTTCACGAGCCGCTTCATAGTCTTTAATCGAGAACATTGTTTGATGTGTATGAATATAACGAGCACATACCCCAATCACCGTACTTGGAACACCTTGATTCATTAAGTGAGCTTTCCCTGCATCTGTTCCACCTTGAGAAACAAAATATTGGAATGGAATATTATGAGTTAAAGCAGTATCTTCTAAAAATTCCTTCATACGAGGTAACGTAATTAAACCTGGGTCTAATATTCTTAATAAGAATCCTTGATCTAAATGTCCAAATGTATCTTTTGAACCTGTTAAATCATCTGCCGCAGAACAGTCTACAGCAAAGAATAAATCTGGATTGAATTTTGTAACACTTGGTCCTGTACCACGTAGTCCAACTTCTTCTTGAACATTAGCACCAGCAATTAGTGTATTTGGCAAAACTTCATTCTTCAATTCACGTAAAGCTTCTAATACTACTGTACAACCATAACGATTATCCCATGATTTTGCAATCATTCGTTTTTTATTCGCTGTCCAAATTGTTTCCACTAAAGGAACAATTGTATCTCCAGGACGAACCCCATATTCCTCAGCTTCTTCTTTTGAAGTAAATCCAGCATCAAATAAAATATCTGTTACTTTCACTGCTGCTTGTTGTCCACCCGCTGCACGTAATAAATGTGGAGGAATTGAACTTGAAATAACAGGATAATCTCCTTTACGGGTTTGCAATGTAAAACGTTGCGCAGAAACGACATATGGATTCCAACCACCTAATGGGCTAACTTTTAATAAACCTGTTGAAGTGATGTTTGTCACCATAAATCCAACTTCGTCCATATGAGCAGCAATCATAATTTTAGGAGCATTCGCATCTTGATGTTCACGAACTCCAAAAATGCCACCTAAACCATCTTGCTCAATACGATCGACTAATGGCTCCATTTCTTTTCTCATAAATTCTCGAACATTTCTTTCATGTCCACTTGTTGATTGTAATTCTGTTAAAGTTTTAATTAAACTTTCTGTTTTCTTTTCCATTGTTCTTGCCTCCATAAGAATAAAAAGCTCTAATGTACCGTTCCCAGTCCTTTCAGAGCTCCTTTTTCACGTCACTCTTTTTTTGAGCAATCCTTGCCCATTACGCTGACGCTATTTTATATAAATCTAGAACTGCACCTGTTTTGGCATCTGCATAAAATTCGTATTGTACCAATTCTTCTTGTTCTTTACGAGTAATGCCACCATAGTATACATATCCACTAAAATCTTCTTGTTCAATATACACAGGTTCCATTTCAATCCATGAACCTTCAATTGTACCAACAACTGTAAATAAACGACGAACATTTCCTACAATGATATCCCCATTTACTAGTTTCTTTTCATAAAATTTAGAAACAAGCCATGCACCAACAAAAGCACCGGCTGCAAGGAATAATCCTGCTGTAAAAGATGATTTATTTTCTGACATTTTACTCACTCCTCTATTTCACTTCATAGGGATGACGCTCTTTTGGGAAAATTGCTTCTACTCGATAAATTGGATGTCCTTTAGCAGAAAACTTTTCTTCATATTCGGTCATCACATTGCCTTCAAACTCTACTTGGTGTAAATCTAACCATACTTGCTTTAATATCATTCCAAATTGAGAAAATGAAGCTAAACTATATTCAAATAATCCACGATTATCTGTTTTAAAATGAATTTCTCCTTCTAACGGCAATACTTGTTCATATGCTTTTAGAAAATCAGCATGAGTTAAGCGTCTTTTAGCATGACGTTTCTTAGGCCATGGATCAGAAAAATTCAAGTAAATTCGATCAACTTCACCATCTGCAAAATAATCTGTTACTGTTCCACCATCAATATGTAATAATTGTAAGTTTGGAACTTCTGCTGCTAACGCTTTTTCTAACGCAACAACAATCACACTTGTTTGAATTTCAATCCCAATATAATTGATTTCTGGATTTTTCTTTGCCATTTCACTAACAAATTGTCCTTTTCCAGATCCGATTTCAATATGAATCGGATGATCATTTCCAAATCTTTCTTTCCAGCGTCCTTTCCATTCCTCTGGATTTTGAATCACCATTTCTGGATGAGCCAACAAAGTATCTTTAGCCCATGGTTTATTTCTTAAACGCAATTTAATACTCCTCTTCTTTCATCAAACGATGATTATAAATTGATTTTACAACTAAAATCTTTTCATTCATTTCATAATAACGACCTTCAAAATGACTTTTCTTAATAAAGTTTAAACAATTCATCAACGCATACCATTCAATTCGTTGGTAAATATTCGTTGATAAATTTAACCCATAAGCATCTAACCATTCACCCCATTGATGAACAGGAATGTATTGGGTTAAAATCATCGTTAAATCCGATACAGGATCAGCTAAACGAACCATTTCCCAATCAATTAAATATAATTTATCATTTGCCAATAAGAAATTACGACGATCTAAATCACCATGACAAACGGTTTTGCCTGCTTCTAATACAAGAGGCAATGTTTCTTTTAAATAATCTAATACTTCTGATAAGAAACGATGACTTTGTAAACCTGACTGTAAATTTACTAAATAATCTTCAATGAAATGCTGAGCAGTATATTCTTCGCCTTGAATTTTTTGAAGCATTAATAGTAAATTAGGAGACTGATGGATTTCTTTTAATAAATCAATCACTTCCATCGAATTCATTTCTTCAGTTGTTAAGGATCGACCATTTAACCATTCTTGAGCTGTTAAAACATCTCCATTTCCTGCTCTCTTGGTCCACATTAATTTAGGGGCAATTCCCTCTCCTGACAATGCAGCTAAAAATGGCGAAGAATTTCTTTTTAAAAAGACTCTCTCCTGCGCTCTCACTGCCATATATGCTTGTCCGGTATCTCCCCCAATTGGATGTAATTCCCATCCTGCATCCATATTTTGTTCCATATTTCTATCCCTACCGACCATTTCTTGAGTTTATTCGTTATCTTTCATTTTATGCTGTCCCAATGTTTCCGTCAAGCTTCACGGTTAAAATCTATCTTCTTTTCTTTTTACGATTTA
>CALATC010000231.1 GCA_937891475.1 uncultured Granulicatella sp.
GCATGTAAAAAATCCTGTCGGTGATTTCTCACCAACAGGATTTGTCGAACAACCATATAAATTAGGGTACGTTTGAAAGTGGACTTCCTTAATAGTAGTATTAGGACGCCAGTAGCCCCTAACGGGTCTCTTGGCTAAAATTTGAGCCTAAGGTCTCAAATTTTCCTGCGGTATCAGCCGATGTGGCTGATACTGCTCATACTACTATGGGAAGTCTTTTCTCATTTTAGTCGTCAAAAAAACACACTAAATTTTTAGTGTGTTTTTTCGTATATACATTCAGTTATTGCTCAGCAATTTTAGAGTTTAAAGTTGTTCCCCAATGGGTGATTGTACGTTGTGAATTGTTCAATAATAAATTATTATCATAAATCGGTTTCCACCAGTTCCAGAATAAACCAGTCGCCTTTTCAATTTTTATACGTACGTTTTTCATGTTAGCTTTTACAGGTAAATTCAGAACATAACCACTTGTTCGACTCACACCATTGCCTTCCCAACTCTTAGAACGAATAGTCTGATTTCCATTTTTATCTGTACTAATTTCATCCCAAGTAATCGTATAACGTGCTACATAAGCACCTTTATGTTGAATCGTTAAAACCTTATCTTTAGTAGTTGGAGTACTGATTGGCTGATGAATTGGAATTACTTGAATATTCTTATCCTTTACAGGGGTATGTCTAAATACTTCTACTTCAGCTAAGCTTAGTGCTTGATGTTCATGTCGCAATTGAATACGGACAAATCTTCCTAATTGACCATTGAATTGTACATCTAGGTGGTTGGAAGTCAATTGATTAATATATTGTCTAGAAACTTCTTGCCCCTTATCGTTATATAAGATGACATCAAAATTCGATAAACGTTTGGCTACTTCGCCATCTCCACGATTGAATAATCTTACGAATCCTACTTGTTCATTTCGACCTAAGTCTACTTGCCACCAAGCTTTATTTTCAAAATTTGTGTGCGTGATGGAGTTTTGAGAATAAGAACTATTAGTGTTTCCATCTAAAGCACGGTTCGCATCTCCACCGTAAGCTGTTGAACTTTGCGAAGCTTGTTTCTTCCATGCGATATTTTCTGCACGTAAGACTTGAACTTCTGCAAGGCTAAGAGCATTATGTCCTTCTAATTCAATTCGAACAAATCGTGCTTTTTTATAATCAATCGCAAGTTGAGCAGAAGTATTTGTTAAAGCAGAGATACGTTTACGCTCAATTTCATTTCCGAAGCTATCTAAAAGAATAACGTTGAAATTAGAGAGTCGATCTTGAGCAGTATCAGTACGATTGAAAATATTAATTTGACGAATTGTTTCTTCTTTATCTAAATCAACTTGCCACCAAGGTTTTGACTGGAAATTTGTATGAGTAACAGATTGATGACGGAAATCTCCATCTGTTTTGCCATCGACTGCACGACTAGCATCCCCACCAAAGGCAGTTGAACTTTGAGTGACACGTTTACCTAATGCTACATTTTCTAGTAAGTCAACACTTGGTTGAGTTGGATTTTCAGGAGTAGCAGTTTTTTTGATAAATTGAACCTTTTCTAATTGAGGGTCACGATATCCTTGGCTATCTAATGTCGAACGTTTTCCAATATTAAAGTTATCAAAGGAATTTAAACGACTTTCAAAATATCCACGAGAACCATGTTTCAAACTAGCGTTACCCGTAGAAGTGACAATATCAGCATCATTATGAATTAATGAGCCGACTACATTATCATTATCAACAACATAATGTTTGATTTTCCCATTTATGGCTAGCTTTTTACTTTCTAAACCAACATCCCAAAATCCATTATTCGCATTCCAAACAGTACGTGATGTAATGACTTTTGGAGCATTAAAGGTCGTTACTTTTTTCAATACTTGTTCATAAAACTTAGGATATCTTTGATAAGCTTCTACGGCAGCAATTTGTGCTAGGTATCCCCCAAGAGAGTGTCCTGTCATATATAAATTTGTAATACTAGAATCTTTTGCTAATTCTCCCACTACTTTTCGAATATCATCTGCTTGAGCTGGTTTATTACCACCGAATAATACTAAGTCGGTAGTTAAATCATTCATTTCGCTAGGGTTTGTTCCACGAATTGCAAGCATTTGAACAGTGTTGTCTTTTAGATAAGCTAAGTCACTTTTCGTTTCAAATAAAAATGCATCCATTCCACTTGTTGTGTGGTAAGATTTTTTTAATTTCCAAAATGGAGCTAATTCATTGTGCATCATTTTAAATTCTTGTTCTTTTAGAAAGAGACTTGGATAAGATTTTGAATGATCTAATACTTTATTGATAGAATTCTCATCTTGATAAGCAAGATTCATGAAGAAAATGGCATCTCTATCAGTCATATACCATTGTTTTTTATTATCATCTTCATTATCTCGTAAACCATCCCCATCACTGTCTTCTAAAAGTGGATGACTATGGTAACCTACATATTCTTTATTATTTTTACGATAAATATAAATTTCATCTTTGTTTTTGATACCATCGTGATCATCGTCACCTTCTGGATTTAATGGTTTTTCTCCGTATAGGGAGTGATCGATTAAATGATCTTCAGATTGAAGTTCCCCTTTAGAAATTTTTAAAGCATCTTCAGCTGTTAAGCTTCTTACAGATTGATGCTCTTTTGCTGTTTCTTTAACTACTTCTTTTTCAATGAATTGGTTTTGTTTAATAGAAGAAGTATCGTTTGGCATCTTACCTGTTAGTGTTAAAATGTCAGGAGCTGTAGCTTTATTATTTTCATTATTTTGTGTTTGTTTTGTTCCTATAGTTGGTTGAATCTGGTTGTTTTGATTCATTTCTTTTGGTTGAACTATTGAATTAGTTGAAGTATTTGCTTTAGAAGGTGCAATTGTATTTGCACTAGCTATTGAAGCATTCATAAAAATTGAGCCTATAGCAATAGAAGCTACCCCAATACTTAATTTTCGAATGCTAAATTGTAAAATAGATTTTTTAAAATTCATTTTTATGTCCTTTCATGATAGTAATTGTAGTATACAGGAAAGTTAGAATAGAAACAATTTTTTGAAAATATGATTTTATGAGATGGAATCAAAGTGGACTCTAGCTATATATTTTAATGCTAATATGATACAATGAACTGTGACTAAAGAGTGAAATGAGGGATAAAATGGAAATCAAAATTATTGAAACAAGTGATATGCATGGATATGTATTGCCTACAA